>NZ_JAQUOY010000013.1 GCF_028716865.1 Candidatus Methylomirabilis sp.
TCCGGGGTCGGGGCGACCAGCGGCCTCTCGGCGGTGCGGTGGGGGGTGGCCAGACAGATCGTCTGGGCCTGGATCCTCACCATTCCCCTCTCTGCTGCCATCGCCGCTGTCTCATTTGCCCTGATCAGACTCTACTTCCGTTTCTAGATTTGTCGTGGCGTGGACCGAATATCCCTGACCTGATGTTGAGCATGGTATGTTCGGACTCTCTCCGCAAGAACTGCAAGCCTTCATGGCCCCCTATGTGGCCCACTGGGGATACCTGTTCATCGGCGTAGCGGTCATGCTCGGCAACATTGGGTTGCCGGTTCCTGAGGAGACGATCTTATTGGTCGGGGGCTATCTTGCGGCGAAGGGGATGCTGAGCCTCTGGGGGCTGATCCCGACGGCGATTGTCAGCGCCACCGGGGGGGATAGTCTTGGGTATTGGCTTGGGAGCCGGGCTGGGCGACGCCTCCTCCTGCAGTATGGAGCGGCCTTGGGGGTGACGCGCCAGCGACTCTTCGCGGCTGAGCAGTTTTTCGGGCGATACGGTCCCTGGACGGTCTTCCTGGCCCGCTTCATCGGTGGCCTTAGGTTCATGGCGGGGCCCCTGGCGGGGGCATTCCGCATGCCATTCCCTCGCTTCTTCCGCTACAATCTAGCTGGGGCGGTAGTCTACTGCACGGCGATCGTCTGCATTGCGTATTTTTCGGCCCCTTTCTTCGATCGGGTCGTTCACCTTGTTGCTATGGCACACTGGGTTTTGGCCCTCTTTGTGTTTTTGATGGCACTAGGCTTCGTTGGCTGGCTCCTTTGGGGCTCGAAGGTCCAGCAGGGCAAGGGGTGAGTGGACTGGGGCTTGACTTTGCTGGGGGTCAAGCGTAGGCTGAGTTGCGGGATAGGGATGGGTCGTCAACGTTCGTAAGGAGTTCTCGCGATGTTCGGACTTGGGATGCAGGAGCTGATCGTTATTTTTGTCATTGCGCTCTTGGTCTTTGGCCCTGGTAAACTGCCGGAGCTTGGTCGGTCACTGGGTCGGGCCATGGCGGAATTCAGGCGGGCCTCTGAAGAGCTGAAGGAAGGGTTGACTGCCGAGCTATCGACCGAGGAGGAAAAGGCAAACGCGCCGACGCGCGAAGAGCAGCAGGCCGCTAAGGTCGAAACGCCTCCGGCCGTAGGCCAGGAGGACAAGCCGAAGGGAACGCACGAGACGCGGAATGTCTGATGAGAAGATGTCGTTCTTCTCCCACCTGGAGGAGCTTCGACGGCGGATTCTCATCTCGCTGGTCGCTATCGGGATCGGCTTCGCGCTCACGTTCAACTATTCCGAGACGCTCCTCCGATATCTCAAGCGCCCCCTGACGACCGACCTGGTTTTCTCCCGGACCTACCCCTTCCTGCGATCTACTCCGCGTCCGGGTCCCCCTCTCGACTTGATCTTCCTGGCGCCTGCCGAGGCCTTCTGGATGCACATGAAGATCGCCTTCGTGGCCGGCCTAATGCTCGTCTTGCCGGTCGTCCTCTATCAGATTTGGAAATTCGTTGCACCAGGTCTGCTCCCTCACGAGAAGCGGTATGCCCTCCCATTCGTCGTGCTGGCCACGGTCTTCTTTATTGTTGGCCTGCTGTTCTGTTTCTACTTTGTTCTTCCGTTCGCCCTGAACTTCCTCCTGACCTACAAAACGGAAAACCTGAAGCCGATGATCTCCATCGGCAACTATGTGGACTTTACCACAAAATTTCTGTTGGCCTTCGGCTTGGTCTTTGAGCTCCCGTTAGTCATTGGGATTGCGGCCAAGATGGGACTGGTCACACCGCAGTTCCTGTCCAAGAACCGGAAGTACGCGATCCTGATCAACTTCACGATTGCCGCCATCCTTACCCCCACACCGGACGTCTTCAACCAGACGCTGATGGCGTTACCGATGTGTTTGCTCTACGAGATTGGGATTCTGGCCGCCCGCATCCTGGTCAAGAAACCGGCAATCACCTCGCAGGAGGCGACGGAAGGAGTCTAAGACGCTGGAGGTTCCAAGTTCGACGCGATACTGTTCACTTTAGCCGTTCGTGGTGAGCCTGTCGAACCACAATTACTCTTCGACAAGCCCAAGGGTGAACGGTTGGGAGGGCCTAAGTGAACAGCATTGAGATTAAACGAGTGGTTCCGACTTACGAATGTTTGAGGACGATCGACTCCACGACGTCAGCGACATCCTCGCAGTGGTCGGTCACTGCTTCCAGCAGTTCGTAAATCTCCTTCCACTTGGTCACCTCGAGGATCGGTCGCTCTCCCTGGAACAAGTCGGCGATGGCGCGCCGATACAGATCATCTGCCGCGTTTTCCAATCGATTGATTTCTACGCAGATCTCCTCCACCCCGGCGAATCCTGGCAGGTCCCCAATCGCCTTCACGATCTGCTCGGCCGATGCCATAATGAGAGCCACCATTTCGCGGGATTCCGGCGTGGGCTGTTCGATCTTGTAGAGCACCATCCGGGAGGCCGTTGCTTCGATGAAGTCCACGACATTATCGAGGGCTGACGTCAGCGCATGGAGGTTCTGCCGGTCGAGGAACGGAATGAAGGTCTGGTTCAGCTTCTTCATGATGCGGTGGGTGATTGCGTCTCCCTCATGCTCAGCTTCCCTGACCTCTCGCCACTTTCCCGCGGGATCGGTGTAATCCTCGAACATGACCTGTAGAGACTTTGCGGCCCGGAGGAGATTGTGCGCGGCGGATTTGATCAGGTCGAGAAACTCCCGCTCTTCCGGAATCAGCCTGTGGGCCGCGAGGGCTGCTTCTCGATCAACTCCTGGAATTTCTGGTGAGATACCGGCCGGGTGCCTTAAGCCCTTTCGTATTTCTTTGTCGCCACGCTCCCGGATATCCTCACCCCGAACGATATAGACGACATCCTCTGCGATATTGGTCGCATGATCGGCGATCCGTTCGAGATAGCGTGAGATGAGTACCAGATCCAAGGCTCTAGGGACCGTTGTAGGGTCAGTAATCATGAAGTTGAGAAGCTCTCTGAAGACCTGGTCCCGCAGAAGATCGACGGGATCGTCCGATTCGATGACGATCCTGGCTAACTCCGCATCCCGCGCTACGAAGGCATCCAGACTTTTCTTCACCATCTCTTGACAGAGTTGGGCCATCCGCGGGATATCGATAAGAGGCTTCAGGGTTGGCTGTCTGATGAGCGACATGGTCGCCTGCGTGATATTGACCGCCAGGTCACCGATTCGCTCGATGTCGCTGTTGATCTTGATGGCTGCCGCGATGAAACGGAGGTCGCCGGCCATCGGCTGCTGAAGGGCCAGCAAGGTGAAGCAGCGCTGATCAGTTTCGATGCATCGCTGATCCATCTCTTCCTCGTGGGCGAAGACCTCCTGTACCAACGCCTCGCTCCGATCCATCAACGCCTTGACGCTCTTGACGATCATCGTCTCGGCCAGACTTCCCATCGCCAACAGGTGTTCTCTCAGTTCCTGTAGTTGCTCATCGAAATGTCGATGCATGGTTTTCATCTGTTGTCCTAGCCGAATCGGCCTGTAATGTAGTCCTCCGTTTGTTGCCTGGAGGGTTTGACGAAGAGTTGCCTGGTGAGATCATACTCGATCAACTGGCCGAGGTACAGGAAGGCAGTGTAATCCGAGACCCGGGCCGCCTGCTGCATATTGTGCGTGACGATCACGATCGTGTACTGTAGCTTCAGGTCGGCTATCAGCTCTTCGATCTTTCCCGTTGCAATCGGATCCAGCGCGGAGCATGGTTCGTCCATCAAGAGGACCTCCGGTTCGACGGCAATGGCCCTGGCGATGCACAGCCGCTGCTGTTGTCCCCCTGACAGGCTGAGCGCGCTGCTGCGCAGGCGATCCTGGACCTCGTTCCAAAGGGCGGCTGCCCGCAGACTCCTTTCCACGATCTCGTCCAGCGACGACTGTCCGCGCATTCCGAGGATCCGCGGCCCATAGGCGACGTTGTCATAGATCGTCTTCGGGAAGGGGTTCGATTTCTGGAACACCATGCCTACGCGTTGGCGGAGTTCCGTGATTTCCAGGGCCGGGTCATGGATGTCGAGTCCGCCGATCCGGATGGTCCCGCTGACCGTTACCCCGTCGATGAGGTCGTTCATGCGGTTCAGACATCGCAGCAGGGTCGTCTTCCCGCACCCCGATGGCCCGATGAAGGCCGTGACCTGATGCTTGGGGATATCGAGGCTGATATCCTGGATGGCGAGCTTCTCGCCGTACTTGAGGGTCAACTTTCTGATTTCGATCATCGGCTCCGTTGTCATCGTCGGTGTTCACAGTCCAATTGAAATCTCATGGCTCCGTACCATTCCCACCAGGCACCGCCCACCGCTTTCTATATCATAGGGCATTTTCTCTATCTCTAGAACGCCGAAGATGCGTATTTTTTTCGCAGACGGTTCCTGATCAGGATCGTTGCCAGGTTCAGGATCAGGACGACCAGGAGAAGGAGGAGCACGGTGGTGTAGACCATCGGCCTGGCGGCGTCCACATTGGGCGATTGAAACCCGACATCGTAGATATGAAATCCAAGGTGCATGAACTTGCGTTCCAGATGTACGAACGGCCAGACGCCATCGATCGGAAGAGACGGGGCGAGCTTGACCACCCCGGTAATCATGAGCGGCGCGACCTCCCCGGCCGCCCGAGCCATGGCCAGAATGAGTCCCGTGAGGACCGAGGGCATGACCGTCGGCAGGACGACCCGCCAAGTCGTCTCGAACTTCGTGGCGCCCAGCGCTAGCGAGGCCTCACGCATCCCCGGCGGGATAGCCGCAAGCCCCTCCTCTGTGGCCACGATGACGACTGGGACGGTCAGAAGGGCCAGGGTCAACGAGGCCCATAAGATCCCTCCTGTTCCGAAGGTCGGGGTCGGGAGCGCCTCAGGATAGAAGAGCCGGTCGATACTTCCCCCGACCAAGTAGATGAAAAAGCCGAGACCAAAGACCCCAAAGACGATGGACGGGACGCCGGCCAGATTATTCACGGCGATCCTGACCGTACTGACCAACACCCCCTGTTTCGCGTACTCTCGAAGGTAGAATGCGGCCAGCACGCCCAGCGGGGCGACGAGAAGGCTCATGATCATCACCATCATCACCGTGCCGAATATGGCGGGGAAGACGCCACCCTCGGTGTTCGACTCCCTAGGATCGCCGGAGATGAACTCCCAGAGCCTGGACAGATAGACGCCGCTCTTGGACCACACCCCCATCGAGTTCGGTCGGATGATTCGCACAATCTGCTGAAGCGGCAGTTCCGTCTCCTTGTCGCCGATGACCGAAACGATGAGCGTCTGTTGGGAGTGGTGGCGGACCGTGGCGAGCCTCGCCTCCTGTTCGCGGTACTTGGCTGCCCAACCCTCCATCTCCTTATCGAGTCGTGCTGTTTCTGAACCTCCCTCTTGTCCTGAGAGTTGAAGCTTCTTGAGCTTGAGGCGGATCTTCTCTTGGGCATAATTGATCGCCCCGATCTCCTTTTTCTCGATCTGCCTGATCTCCTGAAACGTCGATGTCGCATTCGGGAGAAGGCCCTGAAGAGTGGTCCAGGCCGCCTCAGGCCCAGCAGTTACGGCGCGCTCGTTATCCCGAACCTCTTTGATAAAACCGTAGAGATTGCCCCACTCCCGTCGCTCGATGAGGACAGCCTCCGCAGGGAAGTCGCGGCGAGCGATCGTGGCCTCCTCGACCCAGACGAAGTCGGCGCCGTACAGGTCACGATTGCCGACCTTGACCTGAATCCGGTAGCGCGGGGCGGTCCCAGGAGATGCGTCTGGTTGCGGGATCGCCTCCCGTTGCGTCACCTGGCCTAATAGCTCCTTGCCATCCGACAGTATCAGGCGCACAATCGGCGACGGCCAAAAGAAGCCCAGCCCGTTGAGCAGCACCAAGAGGACGAGCCCGGCCACCATGAGCAGGCTGAGGGCTAATGCGCCTCCAGTGAGCCAGATGAATGGATCGCCGCTCTTCCAGAAGCGCTTCATAGGGAACGATACCTCTGCCGGAGCTTCAAGCGAACCAGCTCGGCCAGGGTGTTCACGATGAATGTCATCACGAAGAGCAGGAGGGCTGCCAGGAAGAGAATTCGGAAGAGCGTCCCGCCCTCAGGCGCCTCGGGAAGCTCCACGGCGATGTTGGCCGAGAGGGCCCGAAAACCGTTGAAGATGCTCCAGTCCATCACCGGCGTATTTCCCGTGGCCATCAGGACGATCATTGTCTCGCCCACCGCCCGTCCGAAGCCGATCATGATGGCGGAGAAGATCCCAGGGCTTGCCGTCGGCAGGACGACCCTCAGCGCGGTCTGCCACCGGGTGGCGCCAAGCGCGAGCGAACCGGCCACAAGGTGTTGAGGCACGTTGGAGAGCGAATCCTCGGCAATGGTAAAAATAATCGGGATGACGGCGAAGCCCATGGCGATGCCGACAACCAGGGAGTTTCGTTGATCATAGGTGAGTCCGAGGACATGTAAGAGCCAGCCTCGATAGTCGCCTGACAGCAACAGGCGCTCGACCGCCCCACCGAGTTGGAAGGAGATCCAGCCTCCGAGGATCACGATCGGGATGAGCAGGGCGACCTCGGTACCCGCCTTGACACGACTGCGGATGCCGATGGGAACGAATCGCCAGCACAAGACGGCGATCAGAATGAGGAGTGTGGTCACGATCGGCATGAGGAAGAGACCTGGAACGACCTTTTCGACAAGGGGCGCAAGCCATAGGCCTGCCAGGAAGCCCAGGACGACGCTCGGAAGCGCAGCCATGATCTCTACGGTCGGCTTCACGATCCCCCTGAGCATCGGGTGCATGAACTGGGAGGTGTATAGAGCGCCCAGGAGCGCCAGCGGGATTGCGAAGAGCAGTGCGTAGAAGGTCCCTTTGATCGTCCCGAAGATGAGCGGGGTGAGGCTAAACTTTGCCTCAAAATCGTCGGTTCCTCCAGTGGACTGCCAGACATAGGCCGGCGCAGGGTACCCTTCGTACCAGACCTTCCCGAATAGGTTCCCCCAACTGATCTCGGGGTGGGGGTTCTCCACGGTCCAGTGTGAGAGGCCCCCCTTCGCATCAATCGTCATGACGCCGTCGGCTTTGGGGGCGAAGGTGACCGCGCTCAGTCCCACATCTGCAGCCTTGAGCGTCAGCAAGGTCTTCCCCGTGGTGCCATAGTGGATGCGGATGATGCCGGAGGCATCCGCCGTCACAAACCCCTTATCGCGGCGGGACGGAGCGAAGGCGACGACGGGTCCCGTGTGGGCCAGAAAGTCATGGACCTTCGCCAAGCGCTGCTCTGTGCCATCCGCCTGCACGAGTTGCCAGGAACTGATGCCGCCCATCGCATCACCTATCACCAGTGTGCGGTCCCCGATCAGGAACCCCATCGTGCTCACGCCGATCCCTGGTCGGATCGTAGCGGGGACAACGCCGACAACCTTTGGGTCGTTTGGGTCTCGGAGGTCTACCCTGATGACTTGGCCGGACGAGGTACCGGCGAACAGGTTCTCGCCGCGGCCATCGAGGAGGATCTGAGTGATCTCTCCCTCGATCGGTAGAGTGAGACGCTCACGTGACTCCTCCTTCGTGGACGGACCGATCAGGGCCTTCATCTCTTTGATGGTGACGAGAATGATAGCTTTTGGACCGACGACAGCCGCTGTTACGGGTCCGTTTGGGGTGGAGGCGTAGGCGAGCCTAGCGACCGGGTGCCGCTCCGGATCGACCGCGATCGGATCGCCGGCCGTGAGCTCAGCCTCGACGCGGCGCTTTCCTTCCGGGAAGGTGACCGAGAATCTGACCTCAGCGGGGATCGCACGCCCATCCGAGAGTCCCAGTACAAACGGGCCTCGTCCTAATCCTGATACCCCGACGACCGTCGCGTCGCGCAGCCCCTGGAGCCGATTGGATGTCAGTAACGTTCCGTCTTTGGCGGACACGAACTGTACGCCGGAGGCGGTCACTACGTACACGATCTCGCGGTATTCGTCCACCCCGACCGCGAGCGGGGCCGAATCGAGCGTCGTGGTAATCGCCCCAAGCGGTACTGCCGTCGGCCTTCTGAAGAGGGGATAGACCTCGGCGGCAATGACAAACAGGATGGCCAGAATGGAGACGATGATCGCCGCCCCCCCGAGCGTGACGACCCAACGGGCCAGGCGATCCAGCAGGAGACGCCGCGTGATCTTTTGGTGCGGGACAGTAAACGGGCGAGCCGCCTGCAGTGGCTCGCCCGGTACGATAGCCTTGGTGCTGTCCTTCATGGAGATGCTCAGTGAGCCATTAGAGCGCCTTACTCAGCTCTTCCTTGGCTACGGAGTTCGGGATCGGAAAGAATCCATCCTTGATCACGACCTCCTGCCCCTCCTTCGAGAGTACAAGCCTGATGAACTCACTGGTGAGGGGGTCAAGGCGCTTACCAGGCGCGCGATTGACGTAGATGAACAGGAACCGTGACAGGGGGTACTTCCCGGAATAGGCGTTGGCTGCGGTGGCCTCGACACACGTACCGCCTTCTTTCTCGGCCAGTGGAACGGCCCGCACGCCGGCGGTGGTGTAGCCGATGCCACTATAGCCCATGGCGTAGCGGTCAACGGCCACCCCCTGGACGACAGAGGCCGAGCCGGGCTGCTCCTTTAACTGATCCTTGTAGTCGCCGTTCTTCAGCGCGTGCTCCTTGAAGAATCCGTACGTCCCGGAGGCCGAGTTCCGACCAAACAGGCTGATCGGACGGTTGGCCCAGTCACCGGTCAAGCCGAGCTGCCCCCAGGTTTTGAGGTCTTCCTTGTGGCCGTAGCGCCTGGACTTGGAAAAGATGGCATCTACTTGGGCGATTGACAGGCACTTGATCGGGTTGTCCATATTCACAAATACGGCCAGGGCGTCCACGGCAGTGCGGAGCTCGGTCGGCTTGTGGCCGAACTTCTTTTCAAAGGCATCGATCTCGGTTCCTTTCATGGGCCGAGACATGGGACCGAGCTGAGCGGTGCCGGAGATCAGCGCCGGCGGAGCCGTGGAGGAGCCTTTCCCCTCGATCTGGATCTTCACATTGGGGTAAAACTTGTTGAGCGTTTCGGCCCAGAACGTCATAAGATTGTTCAAGGTGTCCGATCCGACACTCGAAAGATTGCCCGAGACGCCGCTGACCGCCTTGTAGGTCGGGAGTGCCGGATCTACCTTCAGGACCTCAGCCACGGCGAGCGCAGACCAGAGCAAGATCGCACACACTATCTCTGAAAGCAGCAGTAAAAAAGTATAACCTCTTCTCCATTTGCCGTTCTCTTGCCTTAGCATTGTTGGCCTCCTTTTTCAAAAGGTTATCAGATGAAGTATAACGATCACGTTACATCTATGTTACGGATATGTTACATGTTGGCAGCATGCACAACCGGAGATTGTTGGCCCCAGATCGGCTCATCGCCACCATGATTGGAGGGAGGGCTACAATCAGGGGCAGCGATGAGCCTCCAGGGCAACGTACACAGCCTGCTCAAATGCAGCGCGGTACCTCAAATCTGCAGCGCTCGTCGCGAGTGAAACTTGTCATCAAATCTACCGTTTAGAACTGGATCTGCACCTCAGCAATCCCCTCGTGAACCAACTCGCCGTGCGTGCTATTGCTTACCCCGATGGTATTCCGACCCGGCCGGACATCGGTGAGGAGGTAGTTGGCTCGCAGTCGGACACTGGGGTTGACATACCAGTTCAGCCCGAGGGTGCCGGAGCGCATCTCCATTGGCCGCTCCTTGGTGGCCGAGGCGGGTGCCGTATAGGTGCCTGTGTTGTCATCGACCCGCAGGTGCTCGTAGCGGCCGATGGCCAGTAGGCCACTGCGCTTATTACCGAAGATCCAGTAGCCGATCGACCCGTAGCCACCCTGCATGATGAGGTTGTCGAGATTGCTGCCGCCAGCGCCCAAGGCGTCACGCTCCTGAGAGGCGTAGGCATACTCCCCTTTGATGATGAATGGATAGAAGTCGAAGACGAGGTCGCCGCCACCCGTGACGCGGTTCCCATTGATCAGGAAGCCGTTCTGCGACGTGCCGGCCCCGTCGCCCCCCAATTTCCAGCCGGTCGCCTGGATCGGATCGAAGCGATGAAACGAGGTACCGGTGACGGGCGTCGTCACACCGTTTGCCTCGGTTGCCCCTTTCCCGTTCACCATCCTGAAGGTGCGGTGATCGGCGTTCAGCCCGATGGTGAGATTGCCGAAGGGCATAGGAGGCGACAAGGTCAATCGCCCGGCGAACGCCTTATCGCCGTCGTTGTCGATTCCCCCAGGGCACTGATCGATCCGGCCGCAGCCGTTATAGATCGAGGCCCCATAGTAGACAGGCATGGTGGCGAGTTTCAGCGTGCCCTCGACAGTGGCGCCAAGCTGCTGCTCCGGGGACAGCGCTCTGGAGATAACCGCTCGCTCGGCGAAGTCCAGGTCCGAAGAGGAGGTGAGCATCTCGAGGCCGAACCGAGGCTTGTGCTGCCCGACGACGACTTTCGCCCACGGGGCGTACGTGTAGCTGCCCCAGCCCTCTTCGAGCCGCGCAGCACCGGTGATATCAGGCTGGATATGGAAGTTAAAGTCATTGAAGAGTTGGCCGGTCACGAGCAACCGAACGCGGCGCTCCCTGAAGGTGCTCGGGTTGTGTCGAGCGATACCTGCTACCTTGTCTGCAGCGCTATAGTCCTCTTCCTTTCGCGACCCTTCAACTTGCATCCAGGTCTGGAGGTACCCGCCCAGGTTCAGTCGGAACTGGCCATCGGCTGATTTCAGGTAGAACCCCTTCCCCGGGTCATATCCGGTGAGCAGTGACGAGGCGGCGGCCTCGGCGGCCTTCTTCTCCACCTCCATCACGCGCCTGTCCGTGTCTGTCTGTTGCGCAGTCCGATCCTGTCGCAACCGGTTCATCTCCTGCTGCAACTGCTGCAGCGACTGCTGCTGCGCCTCAAATGCCTGCTCGATCTCCGTAAGCTTGTCGGCCCACGCCCCTACCGGGGCGAGCAGCAAGGCGCTGCCTAAGACGACACCACGAACCCACCACCTTCTTTGAGCCATGATTCTCCTCTCTGTGCGTTGTTCGGTTAATCACTGCGCTCCCGAGTGCAGAGCGCTTTGTTGATGCGGGGCGCTGCATTGATCTCGCCCCGGTCCCCTGCATGGGGTGATGCTGGCCGTTGCGGCCCGTGGATGCGCTACACTTATGGTGCTCATTAAGTTCAGGCTGATCGCTTCAGGGGCAGGTCCGGCATCTGTGAGAAACTGCTTTCAAGGTCGTGGTACAACGCGTAGACCTGAAGGAAGGGATTCCAATCGAATTGCGCCCGAAGTTTGTCTTGAAGAGCGCACAGCCGGAGGGTGCCGTCCTGTGCCTTGACCTCTTGGCGGATAGCGCCCAGGACGCCCAGCTCCGGGATGCCGAGCTCGTCAAGTCCGGTCAGGTTGATGACGACTTTCACGCCGTGGCGCCGCAGCAACGGCAAGAGGACTCGGCGTAACCTTGCCTCCTCGTTGTCCAGCGCCTTCCCATCAAGCTTGATGAGCAGACTCCCTTTGCGCTCCTTGATCCGGTATCGCATACTCCACTCCTCTTCGTTATGGTTACGCCGCCCGTCGTTCCCCGCCCATTGGTCGAATGCTGATGCGCAGTGCCTGCTCTTCCCTGTTGTACGAGATTCGTTCGATGGTTCCATCGATGGGGCTCAGCACAAATTGATCATCGAAATATGGAGAGAGACCCAACAGGTAGCCCCTCTTTACCTCGCCCTTTGTGATCAGCCGGTTGTAAGAACTCGCATCAACCTTTAACGTAATCAACATGTCATCCTCCTTTTTGCTGGCATCCTAACCGTGACTTGTTACAACCGTATGAAGGATCGATGACACGGGAGTAAATTTGAGGCTTTTTCGGTGAGTATCTCAGTGAGGCTGGAAAGAGGATCAAGGTCAGATACTTGGCGGAGATTCTCGATAATAGCGAGGGTAATAACGTGGATTCCAGCGAAGAGGCGTAGGTCGGGTTAGCGTAGCGTAACCCGACAACCCGGCTACACTAGGCTCAGGATATCGAAGCCGTCTGGCCGCTCGCTATTTCCAGAGAGGCAAGGTCTATTCTTGGGGAGCACTTTACCGTTGACCGCAACTGTATTTCACAGTAACGTAGTAATGTCACTACGTCGATAGCGAGGTCTGGATGCGGATAGGATTGCGAGAAGCCAACCAGCAGTTCTCAAAAGCCATCAAGGCGGTCAAGACCGGGGAAGAGGTGGTGCTGACCGAACGCGGGAAACCTATCGCCGTAATCAGGCCGTTGGGGCAACCGGGTGCCGCTGAGGCGGAGGTTCGACACCTGGAAGCGGCAGGGCTGTTACACGCGGCGTCCAAGCGCCGGCCTCTCCCCCCCTGCGCGCCACGGCCCTTGAAGGGCCCGCCGATCTCCCGCACGCTTCGTGACGAACGAGACGAATCCTGATGCCTGTGCCGTGGGCGTACTTCGACACCAGCGTCCTGCTCAAACGGTATATCCGTGAAGCGGGTTCGGCGCAGGCGCGCGCCACGCTGCGCCGTCATCGCTTCCTCTCCTCGGCTATTGCTCCGGTTGAGGCGATATCAGCGCTGTGTCGACGGCGTGCATCGGGTGAACTGGCCGAACAGGATCTGACCGTGATTCTCTCTCGCATGCGGCAGGATCGCAGTTATTGGGAACTTGTCGCAGTGACTCCGCTGGTCCTCACCCATGCCGAGGAGCTTATTCGGACGACGGGGGTCAAAACGCTCGATGCCCTCCATCTGGTCTCAGCCCTGGCCTTTCAGACGATGTCTGGAATTCGGATTCCCTTTATCACGGCAGATATACGCCAGCGGGACGCGGCGAGCCAACTCGATCTCACAGTGATGTGGATTGGATCGACTCAGCCACACGCCAATTAAGGGCATGCCCGGCTGCGGATGCTGTTAGTGGCCCTGGATACAGCTCTGAATATCGAGGACATGAACATTCCTGGGTTTCGTTTACACCCTCTGAAGGGATCAGAGCGCGGTCGGTGGTCGGTGTGGGTCAACGGTAACTGGCGCGTAACCTTCGCATTCAAAGACGGACACGCCCACGTCTTGGATTATGAGGATTATCACTGATGGCTATGCACAATCCACCCCATCCCGGAGAGTTCATCACTCAGGTCTATCTGGAGCCGAATCACCTGAGCGGCCGGGAGCTGGCTGCAAAGCTCGGTGTGGCACCTTCGACATTGCATCGTATTCTGGTGGGCTCCAGCCGTGTCAGTCCGGAAATGGCGCTGCGGCTCTCCAAGGCCCTTGGGCGTTCTCCCGAGAGCTGGCTTGCTATGCAGAACAACCATGATCTTTGGCAAGCGAAACAGCGCCTCAAACTCGGCAATGTTGGTAAGGTGCGGCTCACGGCGGCCTAACCCGCCGCTTAAGCCGACGGAAAACTTTTGTGGTGGATCATTCCGTTTTCTGATAGCGACTCAGCGACACAACGTTCGACTTGAAAGGTGGACCGGCCAAGATTGACGCAGAGCAGAGCAATGATGGCAAACGCGTGAGATCGACGAGGGGCGGTGCCGAGCGCGGATCATCATGTGTCGCAAAGCCACCAGGCGCGAGAGAGGGCAGTATGGCAAGTGAGGAGATGAGAAAAGAATACGACTTTTCGAAGGGTGTTCGGAGCAAGTCCAGGACGACGGCAGCTTTACGGGTGGGAGTCCAGCGATTTACTCTTCGGGTCGACTCGGTCATTCGTCACCTCCTGGTTGAGTCGCCCCAGTTTGTCACAAGCGATGTCTACTCCTCAAGGGGGTCAGTATATTCGTCGTGAAGACATGAAAAAGATGATCCTCGCAACCCGGGGCAAGGTATTCACACTCAAGACGCTTAATCAACTCATCGAACATACAAAGCTTAAGGATTTCAAGACCAGGTAACATGCAATTCGAGCGGCATGGCAGGAAGGTGCTGCATCTGGCCGCCAATCCGCTGCGCTTCATCGCAGCAGGTGAGCTTTCCTTCGGCATATGGAGTTACTGCGATCTCTTGGGCTGTTTGTATTGACGGCGGTGGCAGAAATAGTCGGCTGTTACCTGCCATTCCTTTGGCTTCGAAAGGGAGTGTCGCCATGGGTCCTCGCTCCGGCTGCAGTCAGTCTGGCCGTCTTCGCCTGGTTGCTGACTCTCCATCCCACTGCGGCAGGGCGCGTTTATGCTGCATACGGCGGAGTCTATGTGAGCGTCGCGATCCTTTGGCTTTGGGCCGTGGATTCTGTTCGGCCGAACACAACTGACATCGTCGGAATTGCCCTTTGCCTATCCGGAATGCTGGTGATCATGTGGGGTGCCAATGTCTGACTTGGCACTGGAGCGACCGCACGCATCTTTGCGGAAGCCGGGTGTGTACGCCGCTCAGCCTTGGTATGAGGTGCTAGGGCACAGGTCAGTGGTGTCTAGGGGAATTATCTCTACGACCGAGCGCGATGCAGACTGCACTCCCGTGATGTGCGCTTCGTCGCTCCCCTGAATAACCTGTCGTCTTCCTCTCAGCCGATAGCTCACTCCGGATAGCTCGTCGCATAGCCCATCTGCTGATCAGGTGGCTCTTACTTTGCGCCACCTCTCAGTTCCCATGCCCCCAACTACCGGTGGGGACAAGAGGGAATTCGATGACGCCAGGCTACGAGGAGGATTTCTCTTGATCGACGAGCCAGTCGCGAAGCTTGGCGTGGATTTCATCGCGAACGCGACGGAATGTCCTTAACTTGTCTTCATCTGTGCCGGTGGCCTGAGAGGGATCGTCGAAGCTCCAGTGGAGGCGGGTCGTCTTTCCTGGAAAGATCGGACAACATTCGTTGGCGTTGTCGCAGACTGTGATCACATAGTCCCATGATTGGCCGAGGAAGGCGTCGATGGTTTTGGAGGAATGTCCGGTCAGGTCGATGCCGATCTCCTGCATGGCCTGGATCGCAAGCGGGTGAACGCGTGTGGCCTCGGTTCCGGCGCTGGCGACGTCGAAATGATCTCCCGCAAGCGCGCGAAGGAGACCTTCGGCCATCTGGCTCCTGGCCGAGTTGTGTGTGCAGAGAAACAGGACGCGCAATCTGGTCATAGAGCTCCTCTCAGCGTGGAATGCTGACCGTAGATCGCTGGATACTATCCGGAAGAGTTCCCAAATATGGTGAAGCAGAGATCGTGCTGAACATGGTCAGGCCCGCCTGCCGATTGGCCGCCTGGCCGATTCGACGACCGGGACCGCCGTGGGCTCGGTAAACCAATGGCGTGTACGATTACAGACCGAGCATACCGAGAGCATGACCGGCACCTCGACGAGGACCCCGACCACCGTGGCCAATGTCGCGCCGGAGGTGAGGCCAAAGAGCGAGATGGCGGTGGCGACGGCCAGCTCAAAGAAGTTACTGGCGCCGATCAGCGCGCCGGGAGCCGCGACCGAGTGGGGGACGCGGAACCGCCACGCTAACCCGTACGCCAATCCCGAGTTGAAGTAGACCTGGATGAGCAGGGGGATCGCGATGAGCACGATGTGCGACAGCTTCCCCAGGATCACCTCCCCCTGGAAGGCGAAGATGATGAGGAGGGTGGCCAGGAGCGCCACAATAGTGACCGGCTTGAGCCGTGCAAGAAAGACTCCCTCGAACCACGTGGGGCCATTGGTCCGGAGGAGCGCCGCGCGGGAGGCAGCCCCGGCAGCGAGCGGAATAACAATGTACAGGATCACCGAGTACAGCAGTACGTCGTACGGCACCGTGATGTTCGAGACGCCCAGGAGAAAGATCACGATGGGCGCAAAGGCGAAGAGCATGATGAGGTCGTTCAACGCCACCTGGACCAGTGTGTATGCCGAGTCGCCGTCAGTCAGATAGCTCCAGACAAAGACCATGGCCGTACACGGGGCAGCCGCTAGGATGATCGTTCCCGCGAGGTACTGATCCCCGAGCGCGGGACCGATAATCCCGGCAAAGAGATGCTTGAAGAAGAGCCAGCCGAGGAAGGCCATGCTAAAAGGCTTGACCAGCCAGTTCACGAACAGGACGATCAGGATTCCCTTCGGTCGACGCCCGACGTCCCGGAGTGCCGCGAAATCGATCCGCAACATCATCGGATAGATCATCAACCAGATCAGGATCGCGACCGGGAGGTTGACGTGACGCACCTCCATCCGGCTTAAGGCACCCACCAGTCCAGGGCTGACCTTACCGATGGCGACGCCCGTCACGATACAGAGCGCCACCCAGACAGAGAGGTAACGCTCAAAGATGTTCAGCCGCGTTGCAACTGTGATGCCCTGCTTGCTCATATTGTCTTCCCGCTATCCCATCAAGATTCATTGATGAGTCAGGCCAAAAAAAGGTCAATCACATCGTTTCAACGAAACGCGGAGGCTACGTCCTCTTGGTTTCAGCGAGCCAATAAACCGCTCCAGGTCCTCGATCGCCTCCTGGTTCAACGAGTAGTACACCCATCGACCCTCCCGTCTGTCCGTCAGGAATCCGGCCTCCTTGAGTGTCTTGAGATGGAAGGAGAGCAGCGACTGAGTTGTCGCCAGCATGTCGGTCAAGTTGCAGACGCACTGCTCGCCGTCGCTCAGACGTTCGATGATCTGCAGGCGCGTTTCATCGGAGAGTGCGTGAAACCAGCGTGCAGCCCGAGTGAGATCTTTCGGCATCAGAAATAGCATGAACTGAATATATCAAATGTTATTGATGTGTCAAACGACTATGAAATAGGGCGTCTTCCTCGTAACGGCTGGGCTACACACACCAACGAACCCGGGTAATTCCTACATGGCCAGAACTGTGGGGTTGCGGTTCGCTACCCTATGATTTACACTCGGTACGTTGATCGTTGAAGTCATACGCTTAATGACAACCGACTACATCCTAATTCTCCAATAACTCAAATCACCTATGCTTCAAACTATCGAACAGTGCATCGCCACCGAGCTCGGTGTCAAGCCTGCCCAAGTCATTGCCGCGGTTCAATTGCTTGACGAGGGAGCCACCGTACCCTTTATTGCCCGCTACCGCAAGGAAATCACCGGCGAGCTCAACGACGTCCAATTGCGATTACTTGAGGAACGATTGACCTATCTGCGCGAACTCGAAGAGCGCCGTGCGACAGTACTTGCGTCCATAGACGAGCAGGGCAAGCTGACTGCCGAGTTGAAAGCCGAGATCGATGGCGCAGAGACCAAGCAGCGTCTCGAAGATCTCTACTTGCCCTACAAATCCAGACGACGCACCAAGGCCCAGATTGCTCGAGAGGCGGGCCTGGAGCCCTTGGCCGATGCCCTGTTCGACGATCCAACGCGGGTTCCGGAAATTGAAGCCGCACAATATGTGCGAACCGACCTTGAGCCACCAGAGCAGCATGTACCGGATATCAAGGCAGCGCTCGATGGCGCACGCCAGATCCTGATGGAGCGGTTCTCCGAGGATGCCGGACTGCTCGGCGGGCTGCGTCGTTACCTGTCCAATCATGCCCTGATCGCCTCCAGGGTGGTCGAGGGCAGGGAGGCCGAAGGCGCCAAGTTCCGCGACTGGTTCGATTTCCGCGAACCGATCAAAAGCGCTCCCTCGCACCGGGTTTTGGCCATGTTGCGAGGCCGCAACGAGGACATCCTGCGTGTGGCGCTGAAGACCGAACCCGAACTTGAAGATCCGCCGCGTGTCTCGCCATGCGAAGCCATGATTGCAGGCCATTTCGGTATCGCCGACAAAGGGCGCCCGGCGGACAAGTGGTTGCTGGACTCGGTACGCTCGGCCTGGACGATTAAGCTCTCGCTACACCTGAAGCTTGAACTGATAAACGAGATGCGGGAGCGTGCCGAGGACGAAGCCATCCGGGTCTTTGCCTGCAACCTTCATGACCTGCTGCTCGCGGCACCGGCCGGCCCGCGCGTCACCATTGGTCTTGATCCGGGGATTCGCACCGGAGTCAAGGTCGCTGTCATCGACAAGACCGGTAAGCTTGTCGATACCTCCACGATCTACCCTCATGAACCGCGCCGTGACTGGGAAGGTGCGCTGGCTGCCATTCGCCGGTTGGCTCAACAGCACGGTGCAGAGTTGATTGCTATCGGCAACGGTACAGCCAGCCGGGAAACCGACAAGCTCGTCGTCGATCTCATCAAGCGCCACCCCGAATTACAACTGACCAAGGTGGTGGTGTCGGAGGCAGGGGCCTCCGTGTATTCAGCCTCCGAACTGGCCTCGAAGGAATGTCCCGATATAGACGTCTCTTTGCGGGGCGCCGTGTCTATCGCGCGCCGCCTGCAAGACCCTCTGGCAGAACTGGTCAAGATCGACCCGAAGAGCATCGGCGTCGGCCAGTATCAACACGATGTGAATCAGAGTAAGCTGGCAAAGTCGCTCGGCGCAGTGATCGAGGACTGCGTGAACTCGGTCGGCGTCGACGTCAATACCGCATCTGTGCCCCTGCTGACTCGTATCTCCGGCCTCACCCCGACGCTTGCCGGCAACATCGTCAGCTACCGCGATCAACATGGCGCCTTCAAAAGCCGCAAGCAGTTGCGGCTTGTCCCCCGCCTGGGCGACAAGACATTCGAACTGGCTGCTGGTTTCTTGCGCATCAACAATGGCGACAACCCGCTCGATGCCTCGGCTGTGCATCCGGAAGCCTATCCCGTCGTCGAGCGCATTCTGGCCGACATCAGGAAGGGCATTCGTGAAGTGATCGGAGACGGCAAGGCCGTGCGCGCGCTCGAACCCGGGAAATACACCGATGACAAGTTCGGCCTGCCCACGGTTCAGGACATTCTCACAGAACTCGAAAAACCTGGTCGCGATCCGCGACCTGAGTTCAAGACTGCGGTATTCCGCGAAGGGGTTGAACACCTCAAGGACCTTGAGCCCGGGATGATACTGGAAGGCATCGTCACCAATGTCGCCAATTTCGGCGCCTTTGTCGATATCGGCGTACACCAGGACGGTCTCGTCCACGTCTCAGCGCTTGCCGACAAGTTTGTCAAAGACCCGCACAGCATCGTCAAAGCGGGCGACGTCGTGAAGGTGAAAGTGTTGGAGGTTGATATCGCGCGCAAGCGCATTGCCCTGACTATGCGCCTGTCGGACGAAGTCACGGCGAGGAACGACGGCACCATTTCGCATCGAAGAGGCACACCCCCGCTACCGAAACCAGATGCAGTGCAACAACGCAGTGCGATGGCAGCGGCTTTCGCGAAATTAAATAGGTGAGGCCGGTGACGCAGGCTATTCTCGTTCGCCGACCGAGTGGTCTGACGGTCGCCTGGGCCCAACGCATCGTTGCGCAACATGCTGCAGATGCCACGGTGTCGGAGGTCAATGTGCTGTCCGCTGATATCGGGACGACAACGCGGGTGCGCGTTGCGGTTGAACACAATGGGCCGGAGACGTTGCCCCGTCGTTGGTTCGTGAAACTGCCGTCGCGGTCCTGGCGAGCCCGGTGCATTACGGCGTTACCCCGCCTCCTCCAGACGGAAGTGCGTTTCTATCAGGAAGTGACGCAGGCTATCCCCGTACTTCGGCCTACCATTTTAGCGGCACAGAGCCAGGCCGGACGAGGCACGACGCTGGTCCTTGCTGATGTGACAGAACATGGCGCTGTTCCCGGCGCTCCCGGGGATGCTTTGACGGCCGTCCAAGCGACCATGGTGGTCGAGCAATTGGCCAGACTTCACGTGCAGTTTTGGAATAAAGCGAGTCTCGATCGCGAATATCGGTGGTTGGACGGTCCTGTTCGACGCTGGGAAGATCGATTGGGAACAGCCCTGGCAGTGCCGTTGATGCAACGGGGGTTACGGCGTGCTGGGAGCGTCGTTCCGATAGCGCTCCACGCCCCCGCTGTGCACTATGCGCGTCGGCGTCGTCAAGCGATGCGCGTGCTTGCAGACGGCCCACGCACCCTCGTCCATCACGATGTACATCCCGGCAATCTCTTCTGGCAGCAGTCCCAACCAGGATTCCTCGACTGGCAGCTCGTCCGCATTGGTGAGGGGATTGGTGATATCGCGTACTTCTTGGCTACCGCGCTCACACCTGAAATCCGGCGGACGTGCGAAGCGCACCTGCTCGCACGGTATCAACAGGTTCTTGAAGACCATCAGATTGCGGATCTCGATTCCACGACGCTGCGGCAAAGATATCGCGCCCATCTCGTCTATGCCTTTGAGGCCATGGTGGTGACGCTTGCGGTCGGTGATCTGATGCCTCTGGAGAGCAATTTAGAGCTTATCCGCCGAACTGCCGCGGCGGTTGAGGATCACGATGCCTTTGCGTTCAGACCGGCGAAGAACGCCCATCTCGATTGATCCATATTACACGAAGTCCTTACCAAGAGGGGCGATTGGCAGCGTAAAGCGGACGGTGGTTCCTTGGTTTAATTGGCTTTCGATGGCTAGCTCCCCGCCGTGCGCCTTGACTAGGTGCTTCACGATGGCCAGGCCAAGTCCTGTCCCGCCCATCTCCCGAGAGCGGGCCCTATCTACCCGGTAGAATCGCTCCGTGATCCTGGGTAAGTCCTGAGAGGGGATGCCGATACCGGTATCCTGCACTGCAACCTCCACGAAGTCAACGGCAGGGTGTAGGGTATCGGGTGTAGGGTGGGTGAGCGAAGCGGACACCCTGACAGTCCCGCCCTTTGGAGTAAACTTGAAACTGTTGTCCAGGAGGTTGATCATAACCTGTGCGATCCGATCGCGGTCGGCCAGAACGCACGGTAGATCATGGGGAAGCTCGGCCTGAAGCTCGATCTCCTGCTTGGTCGCTTGCGGTCCGTAGATTGTCATAACGCTCCCCACCACCTCGGCAAGGCTCATCGAGCGCCGGTGAAGGGCGATCTTCCCCAACTCGAGGTTGGAGAGATCCAGCAGGTCGTCCAGGAGCCGACCCAAACGCTCGGTGTGCTTGTGAATCACCTCGAGGAACGGACGGGCATGCTCCCGATCCTCGAGCGCTCCCTCCAAGAGGGTCTCCAGGTATCCCCTGACTGAGGTGAGGGGGGTGCGGAGCTCATGAGAGACGTTGGCCACAAACTCCGTACGGGCCGTCTCCAGCCGACGGAGCTCGGTGACATCATGCATCACCCAAAGGGCGCCTGATGGTCGTTCGCTGCCCTTGAGGGGAGAGGCGTGCACTTGAAGCACCCGCTGCACCGGGGTAAAGATATGAAGCTCCCGCGGGGCGAAAATCCCCTCCCGAAGCGTTTGATTCAAAAGATCTAACATCTCCTTGTTGCGGATCACCTCGAGAAATGGCCTGCCCTCCGCTACGACCGACGAGATGTTGAAGAGCCGGCAGGCGCTGGCGTTAATAAAGAGGATCCGATTCATCCCATCAACCGCCAGCACCCCTTCCACCATGCTGTCAAGGATGGCGGCCCCCTTGGCCCGTTCCTCTTCCAGCGCGGTGAGCCGATCCTCCAGCCCCTTTGCCATCAGATTCAGGGCATTCCCTAACTGGCCAATTTCATCGGAGGAGACCGCGGAAATCTTTCGGGAGAAGTCCCCATCGGCCATGCGACGAGCGACGGCTGTCATCTCGGCGATGGGGCTGGTCACCTGACGAGCGAAGATGAAACCCAGGACCGCTGCCGCCGCCAGGGCAATCAGGCCCCCAATGACCAGTGTGTGCCTGATTAACGCGAGATCACGACTGAGATCAGAAAGCGGCATCGCAACGCGGAGGACCCCGGTGATTACCCCATCCTGTCGCAGGGGGATGGCCAGATACAGCATCGTGACGCCGAGGGTGTCGCTTTGACGAAGAACGCTCCCCACACCATCGGTGATGGCAGCCTGAACCTCCGGGCGGTGCAGGTGATTGTCCATCAGCGCGACTTGCTCAAGCGTTCTCTCGGAATCGGCGAGGACTCGGCCTCCCGCCTCGATTACCGTGACTCGGGTCGCGACCTGCTGAGCGAGCCGTTGCGCCAACCGCTGAAGCTGCTCGGCATCCCGGGAGAGGAGGGCGGGATTCACCTCGTTGCTCATGAGCTGAGCTTGGGCCTGTAAGCTTGTCTTCAACCGATCGATCGGGGTGCGCTCGAGCGAAGAGAGGAGATAGACGCCGGCGACGGCGACGATGACCAGCACTAAGAGGAGATACGTGCCGATCAGCTTGCGCTGAAACCCGCCTTCGATCCGTGACATCCTTACTGTTCCGCCGATCAGGAGTCCTGGTTGAACCGGTACCCGACGCTCTTGACTGTGACGATGCGTGCGGCCTCCGGTCCCAGCTTCTCCCGGAGGCGTCGGACATGAACATCGACGGTGCGGGATTCTATTTCGGAGGCCCGCTCGTATCCCCAGACACGGTCCAACAGGTACTCCCTGGTCAGGACGCGGCCCTTGGCCAGAACGAGGGCTTTCAGAAGGTCGAATTCCTTCGGTGTCAGCTCGACGGCCCGCTTGCGGATCGTAACAGTATACCGGTCGAGATCGATCTCAAGACTGCCGGCCTTCACAACCTCTCCCCCCTGGACCTCCTCGCTTCTGCGAATCAGGGCCTTGACCCTGGCTATCAGCTCCTTAGGGCCGAACGGCTTGGTGAGATAGTCGTCGCCGCCCAACTCCAGGCCCAGGACCTTGTCGGTTTCTTCCGCCTTGGCGGTCAGCATCAGGATCGGGAGGCGCGCAGTGTCGGGTTCTTTGCGAAGCCGACGGCAGACATCTAATCCGCTCAGATGCGGCAGCATCAGATCCAGGACCAGCAGACTTGGTCGCTCACGCTTGACCAATTCTAAGGCCTGAAGGCCATCATGTGCCTGAAGGACACGGAATCCCTCGCGCTCCAGATGGTACGCGACCAGGGCGGTAATGTCTTTCTCGTCATCGACTACAAGGACCTTCACGACTACACCTCCAGTCAGGTTATCAGCATCACGTGGTTAGGGTAAGCAGTGGCGTATCCGATGATAGCGACCTTCACGGTGAGTCGCAAGCGCTTTACCTCGGTCAGGGGTCTCTCGACAATTTTATTTGACGCAATAAGCACATGATGCTAGATTTTCGATATGTTCATGCAAACATAACGGAAATAATCGATGCGCGTTGAAGTGAAATCGAAGACTTGGCTGGAGGCCGATGGCAAGTTCATCATCGGGGAGCACGGGATCGCGCTCCTGGAGGCGATCGATGAACTCGGGTCGATTCAGCAGGCGGCGAAACAGCTTGGGTGGGGCTATCGGCACACCTGGGGGTATCTCAAGAATATGGAGCGGAATGCCGGCGTGCCGATCCTGCTTGTTCGCCATGGAGGGCAGTCAGGCGGCGGGACGCAGCTTACACCGCAAGGGCGCAAGCTCCTACGAGACTACAAGCGATTGCAGAAGACGTTGCGGGCAACCATACAACGGAAATCGCGGTTGCTGTTCTCGTACTAAGCTACAGGCGCAGAAGTGACAGATATTACCAAGGTGATGTTCGGAAAGGGAGGAGGTGGGGAGGATGGAGATGAGCGCTCGGAATCAACTGCCTGGGACCATTAAGAAGGTCAAAGTCGGTACCGTGATGGCTGAGATAGTCATGAAGGTGGGAGATCAGGAGCTGGCCGCGGCCATCACCAGCGGCTCGGCCAAGCGAATGAAATTGAAGGTGGGTGATAAAGTCTTCGCCGTCATCAAAGCCACCGAAGTCATGATCGCCAAGGAGTAGCGGGAGATGATTGGGGTCATGGGTAAGAGATGGCTGAAGAGCGCTCGTAAACGCTTTGTCGTGGGTTTGGCGGCGGTTGGCATTTTGCAGATCGCGTTGATCTGTAGCGTTCAGGCCACAAGCCAGAATGTCATTCTGGCGACGACGACGAGTACGCAGGATTCTGGTCTACTTGACGTCCTAGTTCCGCTATTTGAAAAGCGAACTGGCTACGTAGTGAAAACGATTTCCATCGGAACCGGTCAGGCGCTTGCGTTGGGCGGTCGAGGCGAAGCCGACGTCGTCCTGGTGCATGCGCCTGAGGCTGAGAAGAGGTACGTGGCTGAGGGGACGCTCATCAACCGTCAGTTGGTCATGCACAACGATTTTATCATCGTCGGCCCGGAATCCGATCCAGCCAGGATTCGTAGTCTTCGGAAGGCGAGTGATGCGTTTCGCAAGATTGCCGAGACGAAGGCGGCGTTCGCCTCGCGCGGCGACAACTCCGGAACGCATCAACTCGAACGACGCCTCTGGAAAGAGGCGGGACTGAACCCGAACGGCGACTGGTATTTGCAATCGGGCCAGGGGATGGGGCAGACCCTCGCAATCGCGTCAGAGAAACGGGCCTATACCCTCACCGACCGTGGAACCTATCTTGCCTTGAAAAGACAGAGACGCCTCGCCCTGGACACTCTGGTCGAGCGGGACCCATCGCTCCTGAATATCTACTCGGTCATGGAGGTCAGTTCCGCCAAGCTCCCGAAGGTGAACGCTGCGGGCGGGAAGGCGTTCGCCGACTTTATGGTCTCGCCTGCGGCCCAGGAGGTCATCAAGAGTTTCGGGGCAGATAAGTTCGGTGAGCCGCTCTTCTACCCGGACGCAGGCAAACACGAGGAGGAGATTGGGCGCTAATAACTATCGACTCATGGCAACTTTAGGCTCAGTGTGGTTCTAGGATGGCGGGTACCCTTGCAGGCGAGGGGCCTGGGAAGGAGCACGCTTGAGATGACGAAGAGACGGTTTACGGTGATCACGGCCCGGACGCTCACGCAAGGCCAGGCGATGCACGTCGGAAAGGAGTCGAAAGAGTATGTGGACGAGATCTCTACGGCGCGAATGAACCTCAAAGACTTCGAGGAACTCGAACTGCATGACGGGGATCGCATTCGATTAGCGACGAAGCACGGGTCAACTGTGCTGAAATGTGCAAAGGGTGATGTGCCCCAGGGGATGGTGTTCATTGCGTATGGGCGACTGATTAATCCGATTGTCGGCACGGATACCCAAGCGACCGGGATGCCGGACTACAAGGGTATCGAGGTGGAGGTGGAACGCTATGTCTGAGAATGTGGCTGTAATAGACTTGAAGAAGGTGGAAGTGTTTACCGGTGTAGTCTGTCCCTTCTGCGGCACGGCGTGCGATGACATCGAAATTCGTGTCGAGGATGGAAAAATCAAGACGGTGAAGAATGCCTGTGCCCTGGGCAAGGCCACCTATATGCACTATCAAAGCGACCTGGCGACGCCAAGGATTCACGGGCAACCCGCGACCATAGAGCAGTGCATCGATGCGGCCGCAGAGATCCTGGCCAACGCCAAGTACCCCTTGATCTATGGTCTGGACTCGACTGAGTTAAGTGCCCAGCGGAAGGCGATCGAGTTGGCGGAACTGATCGGCGCCAACATCGACCATACGTCATCGGTCTGACACGGACCAGGTCTGCAGGGTCTGCAGACAATCGGTCTTCCGACGTGCACCGTGGGAGACATCAAGAACCGGGCCGACCTCGTCGTGTACTGGGGGTCGAACCCGGCAGAGGCGCATCCGCGACATCCCAGTCGCTATGCCGTAACGGCCAAGGGGCTTTTTACCCCCTTGGGAAAAAAAGAACGGACGATCGTGACGGTCGATGTGAGACCGACTCCTTCGGCCCGGATGGCCGATATCGCTTTCCAGATCAAGCCGAACTCCGACTATGAGGTTCTTTCCGTCCTGTTGGCGCTGGTGAAGGGTCACGAGCTGGATTGCCGTGAGGTGGGTGGAGTGGCGATCGAGGAATGGAAGGCGCTTGCAGACAAGATGAAGCAGTGCAAATTCGGGATCATCTGTTGGGGGATGGGCATCACCATGAGCCGGGGCAAGACGATGAATGCGATCGCCATCCTGAAACTGGCTCAAGAGCTGAACCGATTCACCAAGTTTTCGGGTATGCCGATGCGTGGTCATGGCAACGTGGTGGGTATCCAGCAGGTGCTGACCTGGCAGACCGGCTACCCTATGTCGGTCAACTTCAGCCGGGGCTATCCTCGATACAACCCGGGAGAGTTTTCAGTCGCCGACCTCGTGGGCCGCAGAGAAGTAGACGCCGCCATGATCATCGCGGCGGATGCCGTTGGTCACCTTCCCGGTAAGACCGCGGAGCATCTTCGGTCGATTCCGCTCATTGCCATAGACCCAAAAGAGAGCGATACGACGAAGGTGGCGACGGTGGTGATTCCCGTGGCGCAGGCTGGGGTGGCTGCCGCCGGCATGCAGTATCGGATGGATCACATCCCGCTCAAGCAGAAGGGGGTTGTCGACTCGCCCTGGCCGACGGATCGGGAGGTTGTGGAGCGGATTGTTACGAAGATTGTCGCGAAGAAGAACGGTAGGAGCGGCGTTGCCGCAGGCTTAGGGAAAGGGGGAGCAGTAAAGGGCAAGTGGTAGCGATAAGGGGCTGAAGACAATAATCGCGATCCCCCCAACCGCCATTTGCCCTGCCTGAACCCCCTGCCGAACCGTCGCCAGAACGGGCGCGAGATCCAGAGCGCCCTGCCTTTCTCAGTGAGCTTCTCTAAAACGACTACCAGCCCGGAAAGCGAAAACTCCCACGACCGAGCGCGTAGGTCGGTTCCGGTATTTCCAAAGGGGGTTCGGTGAACAACTCCGTGACCAAGACGGAGGCGGCCGAGACGTTCTATCATCTCGTGAGTCCAAATCTGCCTCCGTTCTGCCAAGGCACCGCCTGTTTTGTGGCGCGCCACCTCAATCCGTGGCGTTTCTCGCAAGCCGAGGCCCAATCCTCTCGCCTGAAGCCCGGCGAACTCTTCTCCACCTTTCATTCCCCGGACTTATTTCTGAACAAGGTCACCGGTCCGCACCGCGACTCGCAGGTCAAGACACCGGAATACAAGCTAACCGCGGTCCATATTGAGGCCGCGGGAACATAATCCGAATGGCGGTGAGGATCTGAAGTCCGCGTACACCAGGCAAGAGATCATCCGATCAGGGCGGGGGCAGTTGAACGCCCCGCATCAACAAAGCGTTCCGCACTCGGGAGCGCGGTAGTTAACCGAACAACGTACAGAGAGGAGAATCATGACGCAAAGAGGCTGGTGGGTTCGTGGTGCCGTCCTGGGTAGCGCCTTGCTGCTTGCCCCGGTGGGGGCGTGGGCCGATAAACTCACGGAACTCGAGCAGGCATTTGAGACACAGCGGCAGTCGCTGCAGCAGTTGCAACAGGAGATGAACCGGCTGCGGCAAGACCGGACCGCGCAACAGGCCGAGACGGACCGGCGCGTAATGGAGGTGGAGAAGAAGGCTGCCGAGGCCGCGGCCTCGTCCCTGCTCACTGGGTATGAGCCCGGGAAAGGGTTCTTCCTGAAGTCCGCCGATGGCCAGTTCACCCTGAACTTGCGCGGCTACGTTCAGACTTGGTTCATCACGGAAGGGGCGCGACAGGAAGAAGAGTTCAACGCCGCAGACAAGGCAGCCGGGATCGCGCGACACACCCCGAGTACCTTCAGGCAGCGCCGCACTCGGTTGATCGTGAGCGGCCAGGTCTTCAATGACTTCGGCTTCTACATCGAGCCAGAGCTCTCCTTCGGTGGGGTTCCCGATTCCACCGGGCAAAGTACAGGCGCTGCACGGCTCGAAGCGGGCTATGTCAACTATACGTATGCTCCGTGGGCCAAGGTGACCGTCGGGCAATACAAACCCCGCTTTGGCCTCGAAATGATCACCGCCTCTACTGATCTGGACTTCGCCGAGCGAGCGGTGATCTCCAAGGCGCTGTCCCCGGACTGGCAGCTAGGCGCCACCGTCGAGGGTACTGTGAAACTGCTTCCCATACCCGTCTACTATGGAGTGGGGATCTATAACGGCTGCGGCCGGATCGATCAGTGTAAGGGCGGCATCGACAATGACGGCGATAAGGAGTTCACCGGTCGAGTGACCGTTGCCCCCCCGATGCCCTTCGGGAATCTCACCATTGGGCTGAACGCCGATCATCGCACCTTCCGAGTCGTCAATGGGAAGGGTGCGACCGATGCAAACAGTACGACGACATCGGTCAGTGGTACCTCGTTTCACCGCTTCAACCCAGCCCAGGCGACCGGCTGGAAATTGGGGGGTGACGGGGCCGGCACGTCACAGAACGGCTTCCTGATCAACGGTAACCGCGTCACCGGCGGCGGCGATCTCGTCTTCGACTTGTACCCATTCATCATCAAGGGGGAGTACGCCTACGCCTCTCAAGAGCGTGACGCCTTGGGCGCGGGTGGCAGCAATCTCGACAACCTCATCATCCAGGGTGGCTACGGGTCGCTTGGTTACTGGCTCTTCGGTAATAAGCGGAGTGGCCTGCTGGCCATCGGCCGCTATGAGCACCTGCGGGTCGATGACAACTCAGGCGCATTTACGGCGCCTGCCTCGGCCACCAAGGAGCGGCCAATGGAGATGCGGTCCGGCACTCTCGGCCTGAACTGGTATGTCAACCCCAGCGTCCGGCTACGGGCCAACTATCTTCTCACCGACGTCAGGCCGGGCCGGAATACGATCGGCGTGAGCAATAGCACGCACGGTGAGCTGGTGCACGAGGGGATTGCTGAGGTGCAGGTCCAGTTCTAAGCGGTAGCGCACGGGCAGGTTTCAGTCGGAACCTACTATCTGAAAGGACATACATTCACGATTGATGCAGACCGTGGGCTACCTGCGCTGCACCTGGCGATCGCGAGTGGGATCGGTCTAATGGAGGCGGGCCGGCACCGGGTGACCACAGGTAAGAGCCGATCGAGGTCAGGATTGCGTTTTAAGCCGCATTCGGCATATACTGAGCCAGAATGCTGCGGGGCGATCGAGAGACAATCCGACCGGGCTGGCGCTTACGCTTACCTGGTTACGCAACGAAGGGTTGGCTGTTAGGTCTCCTGACGGTCATTGCGTGGTTTACCATCGCATCTGCGGCGTCGAAGCAAGAGTTGCTGATTTCCGCCGCGATCAGCCTGAAGGAGCCGCTGCAAGAGATTGGCGCGCTGTTTGAACAACGCCATCCAGAGGTGAAGGTGATTTTCAACTGGGGCGCCTCCGGCGCGTTGCAGCAGCAGATCGAGCGTGGCGCTCCAGTAGATGTGTATGTCTCCGCCGCGTCGAAACAGATGGACGAGCTCGAGGCTAAGGACCTTCTGCTCAATGAAACCCGGCGTACACTTGCTGCTAACCTGCTGGTCCTGATCACATCTTCTACTCTTCGGTCCGATTTCGCTTCCTTCAAAGATTTGACGAAGTCAGGGGTCAAGCTGATCGCCATCGGCAACCCACGGACTGTCCCTGCTGGAGGGTACGCGCAGGCGGCCCTGATGAGTCTTGGGTTGTGGGATTCGCTGCAACCGAAGCTGATCTTCACAGAGAATGTTCGTCAGGCTCTGGCCTACGTCGTACGAGGCGAGGTCGAAGCCGCCCTGGTCTATGCCACCGACGCGCAGAGCGCCGGCGAAGCGGTCCAGGTGGCCGTCGCCCCACTGGAGGGGAGTGCTCCGCCGATCTTGTACCCGATCGCCGTGGTCAGGACCTCAAAACAAAGCCAAGAGGCCAGGGCCTTCGTTGATCTGACGCTGAGCGAGGCGGGCCAGCGGATCCTAAGGGCTCATGGGTTCCTGCCGCCGCCAAAGGTCCTGGCTCGCTGAAGGGGACGGTCAGGACGCGAGACCGCCTCTCATGAAACGAGGACAGCCATGACTCAAATCCCACTGTCCCCCCTGTTTCTATCGTTGAAGATCGCCGGCTTGGCAACAGTGGCTACGCTTCTTATCGGCACTCCGATTGCGTGGATGCTGGCGCGAGGCCGTTTTCCAGGCAGGGCAGTCCTGGAATCGATCGTAGTGGTCCCGCTGATTCTGCCTCCTACCGTAACTGGCTACTATTTGCTGCTGTTGATTGGCCGACAAGGACTGCTGGGACGTCTTCTGGAGCAAGGGCTGAATATCGGCATTATCTTCACCTGGAAGGCCGCCGTTCTCGCCTCGACCATCGCCGCGTTGCCGCTGTTCATTAAGGCCGTCCAGGGTGCGTTCGAAGGAATCGACCGCCGGATCGAGGATGCGGGTCGAACGTTCAGACCTGCCGTGATCGTGCTGTGTACCATCACCCTTCCCCTGGCGTGGCGGGGCATCTTGGCAGGGTCGATCCTGGCTTTTGCCAGGGCCATGGGAGAGTTCGGGATGACGCTGATGATTGCCGGAAGCATCCCGGGGCGGACCCAGACGCTTGCCCTCGCGATTTACGACGCGGTCCAGGCAAATCAGCCGCAGGAGGCGAATGCCCTGTCGATCCTGGCGACGGCCACCGTGCTGCTGATCCTCGTGTTGGTCGGTCGGATGACGAAGGTCAAATACTGATGCTTGAACTCGCGCTCGACAGACGACTGCCGGGATTCCACCTCCAGACGCATCTTCAGATCGGCGATGAAATCGCCGCTCTGTACGGCCCATCCGGTTCGGGCAAGAGTCTGACGCTCCTGGCCATCGCCGGCCTGATCAGACCGACCTCCGGGACGATTCGCATCAACGGTCGGACCGTCTTTGATGCGAAGACCGGCATCGATCTTGCGCCGCATCAGCGGCGGGTTGGCCTCGTGTTCCAGGAGTATGCCCTCTTTCCTCATAAGACGGTATCAGGGAATCTCTCGTTCGGACTGGCTCGAGGGGTCTCCACACATGAAGCGACCCTTCGGGTGGACGAGATGCTTCATCTCCTGCGGCTCCAGTCATTCGCACAGCATTATCCGCATCAGCTCTCAGGCGGACAGCGGCAACGCGTGGCCTTGGGACGCGCCCTGATCGGTCACCCTGAGATCCTGTTGCTGGACGAGCCGTTCTCCGCCCTTGATCCGGCCGTCCGCGAGACCCTCCGACAGGAGTTGCTTCAGATGCTGGCCGACTATAAGGGCACGATCCTGCTTGTGACCCACGATCTGCAGGAGGCGTATCTTATGGCCTCCACCATCGCCATCATCGACGGCGGCAAGGTGCTCCAGATGGGAACTCGGGAAGAGGTGCTCCATCAACCACGGACCCGGCGCGTAGCCGAGCATACCGGCGCGAAGAACATCTTGCGAGGTGTGGCCTGCCGAGACCCAGATGGCGCCTTGGACATCGTCTGGCGAGGACATCATCTGCGGGCCGATGGCCCTGGGCCGACGGTACCTGGGGAGGTGGAATTCTGTATCCGACCGGAGGATGTCAGACTGGTGTGGCCGGAAAGGGCGGAGCGGCGTGTCAACCTCCTGCGGGGCCAGATCGTCCACGAGCTTGGGCGTGGTCTTGACTATCTGCTCTTTGTGAGCCTCGTCGATGGGGGCGATCGCGCGAAGTATGATCTGGAAATCCAGGTCCGAAGCCGCCTGCACCACTTGATGACGCTGCACGTGGGAAAAGAGGTCTGGCTGTCGTTGCCGGCAGACCGTCTGCACCTGCTGGCCCCTGATGAGTAATGGTTGAGCGTAGCTGCGTGGAGGAGCGAGGATGGAGCTGATCTGGCAAGGCATCAAGCAGGCTATTCTATTGCTTGTTCACGGCGACCCGGAGGTGCTGCGGATTATGCTGCTTTCGCTGCAGGTCTCGGGGACCGCGACCCTGCTTAGCCTGCTGATCGGCATCCCCCTTGGCACCGTCTTGGCTCTAAGCCGCTTTCCTGGGCGGAGCATTGCCATCAGCCTGGTTAATACCGGGATGGGCTTGCCGCCGGTCGTGGTTGGTTTATTCGTGAGCATCTTCCTCTGGCGGAGTGGGCCGCTTGGCTTTCTGGAGTTGCTTTACACGCCGACTGCCATTGTCCTCGCCCAACTCGTGATCGCCGGCCCGGTTGTCACGGGCCTTACGGTGGCCGCCGTTCAGCAGTTGAACCCGCGACTGTGCCTGCAACTCGTGGGGCTTGGTGCGTCGAGGCTTCAGGTCGTGTACCTCCTCCTCAAAGAGGCGCGCCTGCCGCTCCTGGCTGCGCTGATGGCCGGCTTCGGTGCGGTCATCTCCGAGATCGGCGCCTCCATGATGGTGGGCGGCAACATCTACCGGCAGACGCGGGTACTCACCACCGCCACTGTCCTGGAAACCAGTAGGGGGAATTTCGACATGGCGATTGCGCTCTCTCTCCTGCTGTTGCTCCTGACCTTCGGCGTGAACGTGACCCTTACCTGGATTCAGCAACGGGGACGGACACCGTGAGCGGGCCGATACTCTGCCTCGACAGGGTCACAGTGACATACGACGGCATACCGGTCCTGGACGCGCCGTCATTTGAGGTCCAGGAGGGGCAGATCCTGGCCGTCATCGGCCCAAACGGGGCCGGCAAATCGACACTGCTTCGACTCCTCGGATTTTTGGAGCGTCCTACTGAAGGACGCGTCCTCTTCAGGGGTCAGTCGGTCCAGCCGTATAGCAATCTGCTAATGGTCCGTCGCCGCATGGCCAGTGTCTTTCAGGAGCCATTGCTGACTGATGGAACCGTGGAGGCAAATGTGGCCCTCGGGCTCAGGCTCCGACGCGTCGATTCGGCCGAGGTCAGCAGGCGCGTTCAGGAAAGCATGGGCACCCTTGGCATCGGGCATCTGGCCAGACGGCGGACCCGAACCCTTTCGGGCGGCGAGGCTCAAAGGGTGAGCCTGGCGCGGGCCCTGGTCCTCGATCCGGAGGTCTTCCTGCTTGATGAGCCGTTCGCCGCCCTGGATCCGCTGACTCGCGAGGGGCTACTGGTTGACCTCAAGGCGATTCTCGACAAGAGACGGATCACGACGATCTTTGTGACGCACGATCGGAACGAGGCGTTGGCGCTTGGCAATCAGGTCGCTGTCATGATTGGTGGGCGGGTATTGCAGGTGGACATGCCTGAGCGGGTCTTTACCGAGCCTATCAACGAGGAGGTGGCCCGTTTCGTCGGTATTGAAACGATCCTCCGCGGCCATGTACAGTCCATCAGCCAGGGACTCGCTACCGTCGAGGTCCCGGGGTGGGCGCTGGAAGTGGCAGCGCCGTTGACGCCGGGGGAGCGCGTGCTGGTCTGCCTCAGGCCGGAGGAGATCACGCTCTTCCCTCGCGGGGTAACCCTGACTACCTCCAGCGCGCGGAATCAGTTCTACGGGCGGGTGATCCGCCACCTGCCGGCTGGCTCCACCTTTCGGGTAACGATCGACTGCGGTGTCCTGATCGTGGCGACAATCACCCGGCAGTCGTGGGAGCAACTCGGCCTGCAGGACGGGGTCGAGGTTGTTGCCGCATTCAAAGCAACCGCTCCCCATATCATCCGCTGCGCCTGATGGTTTTTGCCCTTGACTTTTTTCTCATAATTGGGTAGGGTAAAATCAAAATGGGATGTCCCTCACAACATATGCCTGCCTTTACGCATGAGCAGTTTAGCCTCCCAATGCTGAGAGGCGCTCGTCATCGCGAGCCTTTTGGCGTTGAGCTCCATTCAGTTACGAGAGGTTGTCATCGCGGTCAAAATCCACCCGAGAGGAGGTAAAAGATGGAAGAGACGGAGGCGCAACTCTTTGCTCGTCTCAGGGAGGAGCATCCGGAGTTCCAGCGGCTGGCCGAGAAGCACCGAGAATTTGATCAGAAGATCAGCGAGTTTGACCGAATCTATTACCTGACGAGCGAGCAGGAGCGAAAGCGGAAGGAACTACAGAAGCTGAAGCTGACGATCAAAGACCAGATGCATGTGATTATGCATCAATATCGGCGCAACCATACGCCGGCTACGTCCCAAAAATGAAGCGGCTGACTCACATCGACCGACACGGCCAGGCCCGCATGGTCGATATCAGTGAGAAGGATGAAACCAGGCGGGAGGCCGTAGCCGGCGGTACAGTTACGATGCAGCCCGAGACCCTTCGTATGATCCAGAAAGGAAGAGTCCCGAAGGGCGATGTCCTGGCCGCTGCCAGGCTTGCCGGGGTCATGGCGGCAAAAAGGGTGCCCGACCTCATTCCACTCTGTCATTCTCTCCTGCTCTCCAGCGCCGAAGTCGAGTTCACGCCGGTCGAGGAAGCCGGGCGCCTCGACATCGAATCCCGGATCAAGGTCACGGGCCGAACCGGAGCAGAAATGGAGGCCCTCACCGCTGTGGCGATGGCAGCCCTGACCATCTATGACATGTGCAAGGCGGTGGACAAGGAGATGGTGATCGGCTCAATCCGTCTGATCGCCAAAACGGGGGGGAAGAGCGGGGTGTATCGTCGGCCTGGCGAGAACGGAGTCGAGGGCTGAGAGGCCCCCGCAAAGGATTAAGGGCCCAGACATACCGCTCTTGGCGTTCAGGATGCCTTCAGGACTGAGGACAGCGTTCATTTACACCCCACGGTTCCTGGAGTTCGACTATGGACCGGGGCACCCCCTTCGCAATGAGCGACTTGAGTTGACCTATGATTTGATCAGCGCCTGCGAGTTACTACCCATTCCCTCTGCCCGCTATGTCGAACCTGAACCCGCCACCGACGAGGAACTCCTGGTCTTTCTGAAGCCCGACTACCTGAATGTTCTCAAGGCGGCCGATGCCGGTCACCCTCCGTTGGAAGCATTCCGGTACGGTCTTGGCACCTCCGACAACCCAATCCTGCCGGGAATCTACCGGTGGTCTGCGCTGGTGGCCGGCGCCTCGCTGCTCGCCATGCGCCTCGTGGAATCGGGTGAGGTGAGAACGGCGTTGAACATCTCCGGGGGTCTCCACCACGCCGGACCGGGAAGCGCCTCCGGGTTTTGTTACATCAACGATGCTGCGCTGATTATCGCTGACCTCTGTCGGCGTGGGCATCGAGTAGCCTACGTGGACATCGACGCGCACCACGGCGATGGTGTCCAGTGGGCATTCTACGACACGGATCAAGTGTTGACACTTTCAATTCATGAGAGCGGCCACACTCTGTTTCCTGGTACCGGGTTCGTGGAGGAACTTGGTGAAGGGAAGGGGGAGGGGTACTCAGTCAACATCCCCCTTCCGTCCTCGGCGGACGACGAGATCTTTCTTTGGTGTTTCAATGAGGTGATCCCGCCTCTTATAGACGCCTTCCAACCCGATATCCTGGTTACCCAGCTTGGAATCGACGCACACCGGACCGATCCCCTCTCCCACGTCGGGATCAGTCTTGGGGCATTCGTCCAGACAGTCCGGCGCCTGAAGGGTGTGTGTGACCGGTGGGTAGCACTCGGCGGAGGCGGATATGACCTGAGGAACGTCGCTCGCGCCTGGACCGCCGCCTGGGCCATCATGAATGATCGTGAGCCACCGGCCTTGCTCCCGGAATCCTTTCTGGCCAGGCATGGGGGGCTCGGGTTCAGCGACCTTACATTTATAGATGCCCCTGCAATCATTGAGGGGAAGGCCAAGGCGCGTGCCTGGGAGGAGGCCCGAGAAACGGTAGGACTTCTCAGGCAGTTAGTGTTTCCGCGGCACGGCATCTGACGTTGGATCTTAACCCAGGGGGAGGGCCTATGACGAGGCGAAGGTAGAGGCTAGGCGGGAACGGTACGAGTGGAGCGTTGAGGTACGGGAGTAGCGCAAAAACGGGCTTCGGTTTGGCAGGAGGCAGCCAATGGCATTCCAGGATAGGTCACTGACGTGTGTCGATTGCGGGCAACAGTTTGTGTTTACTGCGGGGGAGCAGGAGTTTTACGAGCAGAAGGGATTCATGAATGAGCCGAAACGGTGTAAGGGCTGTAAGGCGGTACGCAAAGGGACAGGCGGCCATGGCGGCCCCCGCCAGGAGTACGAGGTCGTCTGCTCAGCCTGTGGCCAGCAGACCTCCGTTCCTTTCAAACCGATACTCGATAAACCGGTCTTCTGCAAGCCCTGCTTCGTGGCCAAGCGATCGGCGACGGCGTGAGATGCGCAAATCTGAATAACCTGTTGTTGTAAGCGTGTGCGAAGGGCCGGGCGAATAGATGGCAGCCCGGCCCTTCGCTTTCCGTATGCGATCACGGAGTAGTTGGTCGCATAACACCGCTATGAGCTATCGGCGGAACGCTAAGCCCGCCGCTATGATGGCTTGCGAAGGATATGCGAACTTACCCACTCGGTGAAAGCGTCGCGCTCCAATGTACCTGACGCGAGCCGCAGCATAATCGCCTCCTGCTCATCTATCGAAGCATGGAGTTCATAACCGTTCAGCAGCAGGAATACTTCCATGGCGGCGTGCCCCGTGCGCTTATTGCTATCGCGGAAGGGATGATCCTTCACCAGCGAGAAAGCCAGGGCCGAAGCTTTCTCTGCAATCGTGGGATATACCTCCTGGCCACTGAAAGTTATGCGCGGTTGCGCCAGCGCCGACTCAAGCCCTTCTAAGCTGTGAATGACGACTGCGCCGCCCGATGCAGCCATCACCTGCCGATGTAACTCCAGCAGTTCGGAAAGCGTGAGATACCGAATCAAGCGAGCCGCCGGTAGAGTTCAGCGTTCTTTTTGAGGACCGTATCGATCGCGCGCTGAAACGCTTCGTCCGGGCGGTTGAGCAGTTCTTCGATGCCGACACGAGCCAACTCTTCCGGCGCAATCTGAAAGCGGGCCGCGATTGCCTCGAGCTGGCGCAGGCGGTCATCAGAGAGGGTGATGGTGATGGTTGTCATGGGTACCTCCATGAGTAAGGATACCATCGGATTTGGGTTAATGCCAGTATCGAGCGTACGCCACTTGGCGGGCCTAGACATAATGACTGCTGGTTGATAACGCGTATTAGTAGGATCAACCTGGTGAGTGTTGGCTCTGTCTTCGCAGGTCCTTTCCCCACTGGAGGTAATGCCCATGTAGCTCGACCAAGCCGCAGAGCCCCTTGACGCCGGAAGTCATATCAACGGTTCCACGATGAGCTACGGCGGGCCGTCTACCGCGGAGTTTCACGTAACCGCCCACGCCCATGGCGGCCCACTACCAGCTCCATCGCGACTTTGGCACGCCCCACTCCTATTCCTCGGGTGCGGCCCACTCGATTTCATTATCAAGGTTCTCGAATGCCTTAAATGGATCCACCTGCGACAGTTTTAGCGCAGCCAGACAACTTTGATATGCCGAGGCCATGTTCTCATTCGATTTACTTTCTAGGGACATGAAACGGTCCTTTAATTCACGCTTGACTTTAGAGTGGTAATTATCCAACCAAGAACAGACCTGCTCTCGAAAGAGTTTCTTGCCTCCCCAGAGGGTTGTTCCGAAAGTTATGATGTCGCCGTGCCTCTCCTCCTTTGCCAGGTAGCGTGTGAGCAGCGCCATTGTATAGTAAGTGAGGCTGCCCGGCTTTGGGGCCCCTGGGTTAGGCTCAAGGCCAAGGTTCTTTTTGAGCACCACACCGAGGACATTGTGAAGATTCTGAAGAAAGACACAAAACGCTATAGAACTCACGCGGGATGGCGCGAACGTCTTCGCGTACAACCTATCACTTTCGAAGATGTCATTCGGATGATGGGCTGCGTGGATCTCTCCTGCTACCGCAGCGATGGATCGAGCGAGATCGACGATCGAAACATAGGAGCCAGCCGTCTGGGCATAGATGTCTGCGAGAAGCTCCGGGTTCGTTCGCTCCAGCTGCTCAAAAGCGCCCTCCTGTCGCTGGTAGAATATATTGTGCCTACGAAAGCGTTGCTCCAGTTCGAGTTGTTCCGAGTCGTTCGCCCGGAGCGCAGCGGCGGAAATCGAGTTTTGGCGGTTGTTCGCAACGGTGACCCGCCTCACGAGTTCTTCGCTCTTTGTCGTAATCACGCGAACAGGAATGCGAACACGCTTCCAAAGATCCTCGTTGAGTTTCCCCTTGGCAGATGCGTCCGTTGCGAACATATGGGCTGTCTTTATCGTCTGACAACCATTCAAAACATACGGGTCGCGCACCCTGCAGAGCCCATTGTCGACTTCCGCCTCGCGGGCAAAGATCGTCACCCCATTGTGGTAGAATGCGAACAACTCAGGCGAATCCTCTCCTTGCGTCACGAGGCGCTTGAGTGTCTCTCGAATCTTTCCCGATGGTCCGGTCTCGACATTTGCCTTTCTGCTGATAAAGTAGCGGATGTTCTTAGAGAAAAGCTCGCTGCGTCTCTCGTTGTATAACTTGACCAATTCCGCAAGGACCCCTATGCCGTAGAAAAAGGCTGCATCCTGTCCCGAATGAGTCGTCCTGCACGAGACTGCCTCTAGCGTCAAGTTTGACCAGACGGGCGGTGCCTGTACGTCCGAGACATGGAACGCGAAAGCGGCGGGTCCCAGAAACGACGTTGTGACGGTGTGCTCGGAGAGGTGCTCCAAGGCTGCCTCAAGCAGCATGGCGCGCGCCGGCTCCGTCTTCTTATAGATATACTCCGGATCTTCGCCGGAAAGATGGATAACGACAAAGTCGATGGCGAGCGCACTACGCTCTTCATGTGAAAGCCGGTTTAGCGTTGCACGTAGATTCACGACCACCTTGTTCTCCAGAAGGGCGATGCTTTCCTCGCCTCGAAGGAGCCTAGCCACCAGTGGGACTCCCTTTCTTGCAACTTCCCGAAAGCCCTCGGCGATCAGGGCATGCTTGATGGTGTACTTGCTCTGGATGATCACAAGGCGATTGCGACCTTCGTCGCGGTGCAGATGAAAGGCGTCGATCGCAGAGTCATGCCCCTTGGGGCCTGACTCAAGTGCGGGGTCCGAAGTTTGCGCGATGGCTACCGTCTCGGCGATCTGAAACCTGCGGGTCAGATACCACGCGGGGAAACAATCCTCGGCCTTCCCACCATAGGCCGTTTTTACGCGAAATGCCTCCACCTGCGTTCGGACAAGGGTCGAGTCCATGTACCCTCCTGTTGAGATACCCCTGTGAGGCGTTTGTATCACTGGTCGAAACCCAAGGAAAGGGGCAAGGGTGAGCCTGGCGGGTCTGCCGAACGCCCTGCCGCTCAGCCGCGAGCGGCACTTCCATTTCTCGCCATTAATCCGACCTCGACCGCACCGCTCGACGGCTGCAGCGGCTTGTGAGGCGGCTTAGCTGAAGGCTCACCGGCTGCGGAGATCAGAAGCCCCAACAGCCTTCAGAAAGAACGAATACGCCAACCCAAAAGCGCACAAAGATACGCGAGGCGACCGTGCGCCTCTGGATGCTCACAACAACGGTAGCTAAGCTCCGAGTAGCCGTGACTTGCGAGTTGAGAACTCCTCTTCCGTTATGACACCGGAGGCCCTGAGTTCAGCTAGCTTGCGGATTTCGTCTGCAACGGATCCGTCCGCCGTCAGAGGAGAACGCCCAACCTGATCCTCAGGAACGTAGCCGTCTTTCAAAAGGCTCTTCCGATACTGATCGTTCGCAAAGAACGGAAACGCGAGCCATGAGAGCCCCCACGTAACGATCGCCAGCAGGAAGGCTAAGATGCCCATTCCCCACAGCCCCTTCGCTACATACCAAAAACACCCAGCGAAGAAGCAAGGCCATGAAAAGCCTCGGAATACGGGGACTCTATCCTTATTAACTGGATGGACGAGCGTGCCTGCCGGTTGAGACATAGCTACATCTCCCTATAGACTCGAGGTCACTCAGTCGTTTCGCCTACGTTCGACCGGTGCGTCCGCCTAACTAATGAGGAGATTGATCAGCCTATCTCCATTAGCTATTTTCGTAGTTAATGCAGATTATATTGTGTTCTTTAGCGGTTAGCAAGGAATTTCTGATTCAAGACGTGGGTATGGATCATCATAGGGCTGTAATCCCGATGACCGAGCAACTCCTGGACCGTCCGGATATCGTAACTCTCTTCTATCCGCGCCATGCCTACCGCGAGGCAGGGGAGGGAACGGCGGGATGCGGAGTTGAATCGGGCGGGTAAGTGTGATAACGTGACAAGAAAGCAGCTATCAGCTAACGGCTTTCAGCGATCAGCTATTGGAGAAAACAGCTTCCGTGGATAATCGGGCCAGACTGTTGCTCAGACAACTTCCCTCGGTCGATGAGATCTTGCAGGAGCCGTCGATCCGAGAGACGGTTCAGACGCTGCCGCGCTGGGCGGTCATTGAGGCGATCCGAGAGGTGTTGGAGCGTTGGCGGCGAATGATCACCACCGGGCAGTCCGAATCGACGCCGGCCGATCTGCCGTCCAGGGCCGCTCTGGTTGCCGAGGCGCAGCGGATCGCGCTGCGGCTGAATCGGCCGGCCCTGCGGCGTCTCATTAACGCAACAGGTGTGGTCATTCATACGAACCTCGGTCGCGCCCCGCTTGCCGAGGTCGGTATCGAGCGCATGGTCGAAGTGGCTCGGGGGTACTCGAACCTGGAGTACGACCTTGAACGGGGGGACCGGGGGTCCAGGCAGGCCCATGTGGAGCGGCTCTTATGCCGCCTTACGGGGGCCGAGGCCGCACTTGCGGTGAACAACAATGCGGCGGCGGTGCTGCTGGCTATTAATACGCTGGCCGAGGGGAAGGAGGTCATCGTCTCGCGTGGCGAGTTGGTGGAGATCGGCGACTCGTTTCGGATTCCCGATATCATGCGCCGCGCTGGCGGCATCCTGCGAGAAGTGGGAACTACCAACCGAACCTATCTGAGAGATTACGAGGACGCGATCGGGACGGCGAGCGCGATGCTGCTGAAGGTTCACACCAGCAACTTCCGAATCCAGGGCTTTGCCAGCCAGGTTCCTATAGCCTTATTGGCGAGCCTGGGCGAGAAGACCGGCCTTCCGGTAGTAGAAGACGTGGGCAGCGGTGCCCTCGTCGATCTGTCACAGCTCGGGCTTTCCAAGGAGCCGATGCCTTCGGAGAGCATCCGCGCCGGAGCAGACCTGGTGACCTTCAGCGGAGACAAACTGCTGGGAGGACCTCAGGCAGGCCTGATCGCGGGGAAGCGACTGCTGGTCGAGAAGCTCCGCCGCAATCCGCTGGCGCGTGCCGTGCGGATCGACAAGCTCACGCTGGCTGCCTTGGAGGCGACGTTGCGCCTTTACCTCGATGAGGGGCAAGCCTTTTCCCACGTTCCGGTGCTCCGAGCGCTTGCCATGCCGCTTCAGGAGATCGAGCAGCGAGCCGAGCGTCTGTGCGACCGTATCGCCACGCTCGCCTCGGGTCATCTTGAGGTCTCTGTTATCGAAGGTACCTCGGAGGTCGGTGGTGGCGCGCTGCCCCTCGAGTCGATCCCGACGCGACTGGTGGCCGTACAGGCCGCCCATCTGACCGCACCGGTCTTGGAGGGACGCCTGCGCCGGACCGACCCGCCGGTGATGGTTCGGATCAAGGACGATCGGATCATCCTGGACCCTCGCACCGTCTTGGAAGATGAGCTGGACACACTGGCCAACCTAGTGGCCTCGGTTGCAGTGCCGTAGGTGGTGCGAGGCGTGAAAGATGAACGGACTGTTTATCACCTTTGAGGGGGGCGAGGGGTCCGGGAAGTCGACCCAACTCAAGCTGTTGGCCAATCGAATTCGGGCCTTCGGCAAAGAGGTCATTGAAACTCGAGATCCAGGCGGGACCGCCATCGGCAAGGAGATTCGGACGCTCCTGCTCCATTCCCCGCTTAATACATGCGGGGACAGGCCGGAGTCGCGGCCCATCGCGGCTGCCACGGAGTTGCTGCTGTATGAGGCCAGCCGCGCGCAGCTTGTCCGGGAGGTGATCGCTCCTGCCCTCGCGCGCGGGGCAGTGGTACTTTGCGACCGTTTTACCGATTCCACGCTGGCGTACCAGGGATTTGGAAGAGGCATCGACCTTGATCTGATACGGCAGTTGAGCCGGTTCAGTACCGATGGGCTTGTCCCGGACCTGACCGTCCTGCTGGATCTCGACCCGAAGATCGGACTGATGCGGTGCGGAAGAGGTGCCGGCGTCGATGCGTCAACAGGGCTCAGCACAGGACTGTCGTGCTGGGACAGGATCGAGGCCGAGCCGCTTGCCTTTCACCAGCGGATCAGAGAAGGGTACCTTGCCCTGGTACGCGAAGACCCGGATCGCATCGCCATGATCGATGCCGGCTTGGGTGTGACCGAGATCGAGACGATCGTGTGGAATCAGATCATCCGTCTTCAAGATCGATGCGGTTATGCCGTTTCGTGATCTGATCGGACAGGCGCGAGCCATTCGGTTCCTTCACCGGGCGCTCACGACCGGGCGGATCGCCCACGCCTATCTCTTCAGCGGGCCGGTAGGGGTGGGCAAGCAAGCCGCCGCGCTCGCCTTTGCCCAGGCGCTCAACTGCGAACAAGTTGCAAGTGTCGAGTTTGGAGTTTCGAGTGGTTACCCGACACCCGACACCCGACACCCGACACCTATGGATGGATGTGGGGAGTGCCGCGCTTGTCGCAACATCGCCAATGGACAGCATCCGGACGTACAGGTAATCGAGCCGGACGGTGCGACAGTGAAGATTGAGCAGATCCGGACCCTTGAGGCCGATGCGGCTCTGGTCCCATACGAGGCTCAATGGAAAGTATTTATTCTCAATCGGTCGGAGAGAATGACGGAGCAGGCAGCCAATGCTCTCCTCAAGACCCTGGAAGAGCCACCTAGGAGAACTGTGTTCATCCTCCTGACCAGTACGGTGTCCGCCCTGCTTCCCACGATCGCCTCTCGATGTCAGACAGTTACCTTCTCCCCGCTCCCGCACGGACAGATCGAGGCTCTCCTGACAGAGAAGGGGATGGAGCCGTCTCGGGCCCGACTGATCGCCTCGTTGAGCCAGGGCAGTATCGAGCGGGCGCTGAGCCCCGAGATGTCGTCCCTGCCGACGACGAGGGATCTGCTGCTCGAAGGGCTTGGGCGAGGGCTTCAGGGTGGACCCGCCGCCCTCGTTGAATTGGCCGAGAAGCTGGCGAAGGATCGGGAGAAGCTTCAGCAACAGCTGGAAATCCTTTCGGCCTGGCTGCGCGATCTCATGGTTGCGAAGGCATCCGGACGGCGGAATTGGCTTGTGAACGATGATCGCCACGAGGCGGTCACCCGCCAGGCGGAGGGCGTACCCCTGGACGCCATCCTGGACGGCCTTCGCGCGGTCCACGCCGTGATGGAGAACCTCGTTCGTAACGCGAACCCGCGCCTGTCGATGGAGGATCTGTTGCTCCGGCTGCGCGAACTGCTCCCGTCTGGCCTGTTGTCGGTGTCCGCATGAAAACAGTACGCATTAGCTTGGGAGAGACCGAGTACCAGGAGCAACACTACGATCCGCGAGGCGTGAAATTAAAGCCGGGCGATCAGGTGGTGGTCGAAACCAAGTGGGGACAGGGGCTGGCCCGGGTGCTCGCCACCTTCCCGATGTATCCCAGTCAAAAAGCCGCGGAACCGCTCCCAGCCGTCCTCCGTGTGGCAACGACGCGGGATCGCGCCAATGAGGAACGGATCAGGCGCCTGGAAGTCGAGGGGAAAGCCTCTTGCTTGCGGAAGATCACAGAACGGGAACTGCCGATGAAGCTGGTTGATGTCAAGGCGAGCTTCGACCGGAGCAGAGTGACCTTCTACTTTTACGCTGATGAGCGGATCGATTTCCGCGAGTTGGTGAAGGAATTGGCCCAGCAGCTCCACACCCGTATCGAGATGCGACAGATCCGGGCCCGGGATGTCGCCAGCAAGTTGGGCTGCGTTGGCCCGTGCGGCCGACAGCTCTGCTGCAAAACCTTTCTGAAGGAGTACGAGCCGATCTCAGTCCGGATGGCCAAGGACCAGGGCCTCCCCCTGAATCCAAGTAAGCTGGCGGGGATGTGCGGGCGGCTGAAGTGCTGCCTTCGCTACGAACACTCCATGTACGAGGAGCTGAAGCGGCGCCTGCCCAAGGTTGGTTCCCCCGTTGAGGCGCCTGAGGGAGTGGGGATTGTAAAGGCGAGGAACATCCTGACTGAATCGGTGGTCGTCGAACTGGAAGACGGCGCGCAGATCACTGTGAAGGCGGCTGACCTGATTCACATCGGTCCCCCCCTGGACGAGAACTCACCCCGGAATAGTTGCGGCGGCGGAGGCTGCAGCAGTGGCGGCTGCGGAGTTGACGTTGCGCCGAACCGCGATCACTCATGAGTGACGAGAGCTTTTACCTTACCACCCCGATCTATTACGTCAACGCCACCCCGCATCTGGGACACGCCTACACCACGATCCTGGCCGACACGATGGCCCGCTTCCAGAAGCTTCGGCTGGGGCCTGAGCGGGTCTATTTCCTCACCGGTACCGACGAGCACGGCGACAAGATCGCCCAGGCGGCCGCACAGGGCGGCGAGACTCCACAGGCCTATGCCGACCGGATCAGCGGCATCTTTCAGGAGACGTGGAAGCGGCTGGGGCTTGCGCCGAACCAGTTCATTCGCACGACCAGCGAACCTCACAAGCGCGCCGTACAGCGGTTTCTGCAACAGATCTACGATACCGGGGATATCTATTTCGGAGAGTATGGCGGCCAGTATTGTTTTGGCTGCGAACGGTTCTACACTGAGAAGGAGTTGCAGGACGGCAAATGCCCCGATCACCAGACGGCCCCGACCTTTATCAAGGAGCAGAACTACTTCTTTCGGATGGGGAAGTATCAGGATTGGCTGATCGAGCACATTCGCCACAATCCCGACTTCATCCGGCCGGAGCGCTTCAGGAACGAGGTCCTGTCCTTTCTGAAAGACCCGCTGGAGGATCTCTGCATCTCCCGGCCTCGAACCCGCCTTGAGTGGGGGATCCCGCTTCCCTTCGACGACAAATACGTCACCTATGTCTGGTTCGATGCCCTCATCAACTATATCTCGGCGTTGGACTGGCCTGAGGGCGAGACATTCCGGCGTTTCTGGCCCAGTGTCCAGCATCTGATCGCCAAGGATATCCTGAAGCCGCATGCGATCTACTGGCCGATTATGCTGAAGGCGGCCGGACTGACGCCGTATCGGCACCTGAACGTCCACGGCTACTGGAAGATCGAAGAGGCCAAGATGTCCAAGAGTCGCGGCTCGGTCGTCCGTCCGCTCGATCTGGCTGACAAGTACGGCGTCGACGCCTTTCGCTACTTCGTGCTGCGGGAGATGACGTTCGGCCTGGATGCCGGCTTCAGTGAGGAGGCGCTCGTGGCCCGACTGAACGCGGACTTGGCCAATGACCTGGGGAATCTCTATAGCCGTGTGCTGAAGCTGATCCAGCGATACTACGATGGGAAAATCTCCGAATCGCCTGGGGGCGGGGCGCTGGCTGATGCCACGCGGACCGCTATGGTGGACGTGACAGCGGCTACGGAACGCTTCGCATTCAGCGAGGCGCTGGCGGCTATCTGGAATCTGATCTCGGCTACGAACAAATACCTGGTGACCAACGAACCGTGGAAGCGGGACCCAGGGGATGCTCAGACGAAAGCGGTCCTTTTCAACGCAGCAGAAACCCTCCGCGCGATCGCCATTCTCCTGTGGCCGTTTCTTCCCCAGACCGCAGAGCGGATGCTTCAGGGGTTGGGCATCTCGGAGCCAATCGGATCGATTCGCGTCGAGGAGGCGCTCTCATCACCGTGGCATCTCGCGTCACGGCAGTGGCAAGTTCAAGAGGTGCAGCCCCTCTTCCCCCGTATCGAGGCGACCGCTCCCCGCTTAAAACCCGCGGGGACAGGCGCAAAGCCGGCACCAGAAAAAACGGAATCGACTGCTGTCCCCGAGTCCGTAGCCGAACAGATCGCTATCGAGGAGTTCCGGCGCGTCGACCTGCGCGTTGCGGAAGTGATCGAGGCGGCGGCGATCCCGGGATCGAAGAGGCTGGTCAAACTGCGGGTGAAGCTTCAGAATGAAGAGCGGACCGTTGTGGCCGGTCTGAAGGAGCACTATCCGCCGGAAAGCTGGGCAGGGAAGCGAGTCATCATGGTGGCCAACCTGAAGCCGACCAAGCTGATGGGGATCATGTCTCATGGAATGGTGCTCGCCGCCGAAGACGAGGCAGGCCGAATCGTACTGCTCACACCGGAGGCGCCGATCGCCTCGGGTTCCAAGGTCCGCTGAGTGTTTATCGATACGCATAGCCACATCCAGATGCGGGAGTTCGAGTCCGACAGGGCCGCGGCGCTCACGCGGGCCGAGGCTGCCGGGATCGGCCTGATGCTCGCGGTCGGGTATCACCTTGAGGCAAGCCGTCTGGCGGTAGAGGCTGCGGAACGCTACCCACAGGTCTACGCCAGCGTCGGCATTCATCCCCATGATGCCAAACAGTACGATGATGCGGCTGAAGAGACCCTTCGATCCCTCGCCAAGCAGCCCAAGGTGGTGGCCATCGGTGAGGCCGGCCTCGACTTCTATCGCGATCGCTCGCCTCGCGATGTTCAGGCTGAGGCGTTTCGCTGTCAGATCCGCCTAGCCAGAGAGCTGGACCTGCCGCTCATCGTCCACGATCGTGACGCCCATCGCGAGACGATGCAGATGCTGGAGACGGAAGGGGCCGAGCGCGTGGTTTTGCACTGCTTCTCCGGGGATCTCGCCATGGCTGAAGAGGCCTGGCGGAGAGGCTACTACGTCTCAATCGCCGGTCCGGTGACCTATCCCAAGAACGAGGCCCTCCGCGAGGTCGTACGGAAGGCTAAGACGGATCGCCTCCTCTTGGAGACCGATTGCCCCTATCTCCCTCCCCAAACGTTCCGAGGCCAGCGCAACGAGCCGGCCCATCTCCTCCACACCGCCCAAGAGGTCGCCAGGCTTCTGTATATGCCGCTGACCGAGCTAGGTCGCCTGACCACCGAGAATGCCCGCCATCTGTTCCGACTCCCTCCATTGGAATGAGTGCCAATCACTCTACTATAAAGTTTCTTGGGTCTTCTCCCAAGTGAGTGGGTAAAAATCAGGTAATAAATTGTCGAAGGTTAGCTTGGGATGACGCTGCCGGGCCTCCAGCCTGCAGGACGTAGCCAACGAACTGCATCTGAGCTGGAATGTCAGGGGACGATGCGGATCATCAGTGTCATCAAGGACCCGTCGGTGATTCGGGATAGCCTCACTCATCTGGGACTATGGCTGGCAAGCGCAAGCCCGCCACCAAAAGCTCACGCCACGCCAATCCGGGAATACGCCGCTTGCGATCGACAGCTTCACATACACACTGATACTATCTACGGCGACCCCGACTACACCCGGGATGACTACAGACAGTCATCACGCATTGTGAAAAAGAGGTGCGCAAGAGCGGTATGTCTGAATCGTGCGCAATAATACCCTCTTGCCGGGTGATTCGACCACAAGATGAGCTGATTACTCAAAGGAGCAGTCGCCGACCCATTTTTCCCTTATCTAACCGCATCGTCAGCCACTGTTTTTTGATGTATAATATCCCTTGACAAGCAAAAACATCTTTCCTATACTTCCAGCCATCGAAAGCAATGTCTTATAAACTGTCAACCAACTCAACAGGAGGAAGACAATGGCGAAGTCGAAGGCCGAGCTCTCCGAGATCAACGTGCGGCAGATTTCTTCCCTTGTGAAGAAGGACATCGCTTCTCTGCAGGCTCACGCGGATCGCCTCACCTCATTCCTGAAGTCGCCGGGCGCAGTCGCCCTCAGAATCTGCGAGTGCTGTATCAACGTATCCAAGCCCGATCCCGGGACAGAGCCGCAACGCATTCGTTCGGCACGACGTAAGTAAGGTCGGCCCGAGCGTGGCTCCTCCGGATGTTCTATTCGAACGTCACCCTACTCGCTCGTTCGAATGGAGGGCTTCGATTGGCCGTGCAAAGCGCTTATAACGTGGTGGTCCCTCTTCCAATGGAGGGGCCAGTGCGGTACTTTGCGCTCTTCAACACTCTTGCCGGCTCCATCGACATCCTCGATCAAGGCATCGTTGAGGGACTAAAGACACTGCAAGCCGCGGGGTCGCAGCAGTTGCTGCAGATTCGGACCCGCACTCCACGTTCGGTGCCACTCGACGACGCCGTGACGAGCTACCTCGATCGGCGCGGCTATTTGTTCGAAAGCCTCGACGAGGAGCGCGTGCAGGCTCGTTTGCTGTACGACGAGATGCTGCGCTTCCACCGCCAGGTCGTGCGTCAGCCGCTCGCCATTATTCCGAGCTACAACTGCGACCTCAAGTGCCCTTATTGCTGGCAGCGTCTCTACGACATGGACTCCCCGATCATGTCGGAGGAGACGGCTGAGCGCCTGTTCGAGGCCCTCCCGCAGGTGATCGGCCGATCGCCAGACCAGCCGGTGGACCTGGCGATCTTTGGCGGCGAGCCACTTCAGGACGTGCCCGCGCTCCGCGAGCGCGTCCTGCAACTGCTCGACCTGTCGACGGCGGCCGGTTTCTCGACCAAGATCATCTCCAACGGCGTCGGCTTGGCGGCCGCTGCGCCACACATCGCCGGCAAGGTCGAATCGGTGCAGGTGACCATCGATGGGCCAGCCGAGGTCCATCGCCGACGCCGTCCGCTGCCGCATGGCGACTCCTTCACCGCGATGGCCAACGGCGTCGATGCCGTCCTCACCCATCGCATTCCCGTCCACGTACGCGTCAACGTCGATGTCACCAATCTCCCGACGCTACCGGCACTGGTGGACTTCGCACGCGACCGCGGATGGGTGGGGAGCGGGCTGGTCGATTTCCACCTCGCGCCCGTCAAGAATCACAACCTGCGCAAGGAAACCAACCTAGAGGGCACCCTCCTCGATGAGGTTCTGGCGCTGAGCGATCGTCACGAGCAGATGTCGATCTTCGAGATGACGGGATTCCCGGGAATCAAGTACTTCGAGGGATTCCAGGAGTCTGGTCTGTTTTCGCTGCATCGCTTCTTCAACTGTGAAGCGCAGATCAACTTCTTCGCCTTCGACCTTCACGGCGATATCTACGCGTGCTGGGACGCCGCCGGAATCACGGATCTGTCGGTCGGCCGCTTTCTCCCCGATGTGGAAATGTACGAGAGGCGCCTCAACATGTGGCGCAGGCGCACCGCCCTCGACATCGGCGGGTGCGAGGGCTGCACGTCACAGCCACACTGCGGCGGCGGTTGTCAGTTCCTCGCGCTCGAGCACACGAACTCGTTCTTCTCTCCCAACTGCGACTCGATGATCGAGGGGTATGTGCGCTCGATCGAGCGGAATGCGACGTGGCTGCTCGAGCGCGCGCAAGCCGGCGACCACGCCGTCGGACTGGTTACCTCAGACGGCGTCATCAGCCCTGTCGAACGTGAGTTTGGCTTGGTAGAAATTGGCGGAGTGAACCTCGCCGTCAATTGCGGCTGATCCATGTCGAGCCAGGTTGGCGCAGCACCAAAGCCTCTGCAAACGCTGTTCTTTCTCGACTACGACGACGGTCTGGGAGGGCGATTCACTAACTCCCCAGGGCTTCTGCCGCTGATCGGTCACGCGCGCGCCGCCGGGTTTGATGTCACGTTCGTCGATGCCGAGGAGCGGCTGTTCGCCGCGCTCGACGACGGCCTAATCGACGTAGTCGCGATCTCCTCGATGGAGCGACTCTTGCCCCGTTCGATCCAGACGGCGCAACGAGTGCGCGAGCGCCGCTCGGACGTGGTGCTGATGCTGGGAGGCAGTGCCATCGAGGCGTTCGCGCTCGACTTGGCGGCGTCCTTGTTCGACGTCGTTGTGACGGGCGAAGGGGAGCACCGATTCGTGCCGCTCCTCACCGCGATTGCGCAGTCGCGTGGTCTGTTGATCCCCACTCCGATCCCGGCGACGATCCGGCTACCGGCCCACCAACGCGACCTCGGCCCAGCGGAACCGGGCGGCGTGCTCGACGCCAACGCGGTCGCGTGCATTGCCGCCGCGACGTTTCGGCGCAGCGCAAAGCGAGCGTCGCACGTGTCGCTCGATATCGGACTCGGCGGGGTATACTTGCGGGCCGTCGACACGGGCCGCGTCCTGCTCATTGAAGCGCCGACGCGAGCCCAGCTCGCCGACGCCATCAAGCGGTTCGACGACGAAGGCACTACGCTCCCCCCCGACGTCGCAGCCACGTCCCTGGACGCGACACCGCTTGCCGAGGAGCTAGACGCCTTCTGCATCTATCCGTGGGACGAGGTAAATACGAACCGCTGGTCGACCCTTGAGTTCTACACGCAGCGAGGGTGCTGCTGGGGGCGCTGCGAATTCTGCTCGGTCGCCGATCGCAACATCCGTGCGATCTCCCATGACCGCGTGCTGGATGTGCTCCGCGAAGCGGCGCAACACGGTATCGAAACCGTTTCCTTCTCCGACGATCTCTTCGTGCAGGACACGGCGTGGAATCGGCGTCTGCTCGAACGCCTGCTGCCGCTTCACCTCGGCTTGAAATACCGCGCTCAGACGATGGCGAACCGCTCCGTCTGGCCACTTCTAGACCTGATGCGCGATGTTGGATTCCTGGAGCTCTCGTTCGGGGTCGAAACGCTCAACGGCGCGCGGGCGCGCTTCATGGGCAAGTCTTACAACGGCGAGCGCTACGTCGAAGGCGCTACCGAAACCATCACCAGAGTTGCCGAGGCCGGCATCTGTCCCGTCCTCTATCTGATCATGGCCGATCCCTGCTCGACCTTGGAGGAGATCGCGGCGGAATTGGCGGACGTCGTGGACTTCGTGGGGATGGTCTATTGCCGCACGGGCGTGGTCCCGAAGACCTCGTATTCCCTGGCGATGTTACCGGTCGCGGGTCCCGCCATGACCGGACGTTACCGCTACTCGACGACGAACGTGAAGGTAGGCGACCGCGTGCTTCGCCTCCCGGCGGAGTTTCATTTCGCGCCGCTCGTTTCTCGCTATCTGCGCAGCGTCGCGGCGACGACCGACGCCCTCCCGTTCCGACGCGAGAACCTCGGCTGCTTCCCGATCTACCTCCGCATCGCGCGCGAAGTGGCGGCCGACGCCGCGGCGCCGGAGCAGGCCGCGGTGAACGCCCATGTTGAACGCGGTCTCTGCGCCTTCGAGGCCCTGGCACGCGAGCTCGACCGCGACATTGAGTGGACGGCGCGGGAACTCGCAGGCGAGGGAAGTGGACGTACGCTCCAGTGTCGCGATGAGCTCCGTTTCGAATTCGCCCGATTCGGCGGCTACATCGCCGGCGTTCAGCGCTACCACGAGCTACTCGACGCGGCTGCGGGCGCGCAGTAAGTGGAAGCCTCGTGCCGCCACCTGCCGCTGTGGCGGCTTGGCTCGTTCTCGACGACAGCGTCGCCTCACCCACGGCGCGTGCTCCTCGTGGCGATGCGCTACCAGAATGTGGCGGTAGCGCCGCTTGGAATCACGCTGCTGGCGACGCTCCTCCGCTCGTGCGACGTGCCAGTCGTCGAGGCCTACCTCCACTTCGATTTCGACCGGTTGCTGGGTCGTCAGGCATACGCGCGCATCGCCACCCACGGCGCGCGCAATGGCATCGCTGGCGAGCTGGTCTTTGCTGAGACCTACCGGGGGGTTACGCGGATGACTCTCAGCTGGATGAGGTCCTCCGCCCGACCTTCGGCCAGTCGCCCGCGGTGTTGGGCCCTAAGCAGATTCGCGCCTACCAACTGTATTTGACGAACGACCAGCACCGGGCCCCGGCGACGATCGGCAGTGCCGTGGCCGCGCTGCGCTTCCTCTACACGGTCACACTCCAGAATAAATAAATTGCCAAGCAGCCCAAGGTGGTGGCCATCGGCGAGGCCGGCCTCGACTTCTATCGCGATCGTTCCCCTCGCGATGTTCAGGCTGAGGCGTTTCGCTGTCAGATCCGTCTGGCCAGAGAGCTGGATGTGCCGCTCATCGTCCACGATCGTGACGCCCATCGCGAGACGATGCAGCTCCTGGAGACGGAAGGGGCCGAGCGCGTGGTCCTGCACTGCTTCTCCGGGGATCTCGCCATGGCTGAAGAGGCCTGGCGGAGAGGCTACTACGTCTCAATCGCCGGGCCGGTGACCTATCCCAAGAACGAGGCCCTCCGCGAGGTTGTGCGGAAGGCCAAAACGGATCGCCTTCTCCTGGAGACCGACTGCCCCTATCTCCCTCCCCAAACGTTCCGAGGCCAGCGAAACGAGCCGGCCCATCTCCTTCACACCGCCCAAGAAGTCGCCAGACTCCTGAATATGCCGCTTACTGAACTCGGTCATCTCACCACCGAGAATGCCAGCCGCCTGTTCCGACTCCCTCCATTGGAATGATTGTCACCCGCAAACCTCCGTTCACCCTGCGACAAGGGCGAACGGTATACGCATTGAACAGATTGACGTTTTTCCGTTTGTGCTAAGTCCTTCGACTAGGCTCAGGACAGGCTTGTCGAAGCCTGTAGTGAGTGAGGTCGAATCACACAACAAGAGATTTAAAGGACAGACGCTTTAGACTCCAATATTTCGCGACTTATTCACGTTTTCCCTTGACAGAGAGGATAGAGCCTTGTAAGTTGCGCCAGCACTATTTCCAGTGCCCTGAGATACGGTGCGTTGTGTTCTGGCCGAGGCGAGCGCATACTCGCCTCCACTCAAACGAGGAGAGCACCCATGCTGAACCAGAAAATGACTTGGATCCGTTGTGCCGTAACGGTGGCGGCCGGCGTGGCCGCCCTTCTCACCACGGTGCCGCGAGCCGAAGCGCGAGGGATGGTTCCCGGTAATCCCGACAAGGTGGCGTTCGGTCTTGTCGGCATCACCCGTGACCAGTCGGCGCGGATCAACGTGGTCATCGGCAACCCCAACCTCATCGGCAACCCCAACCTCATCGGCAACCCCGACCTGCGGCCTGCGTCCTGCCACGTCATGCTGAGCTTTGTCGATGAGACGGGCGCGCCCTTCCTGAACCGCGACGGCAACCGTATCGCCGTCGACGGCAGCGTCCGGCCCGGACAGTCGCTCTCGCTGGATATCCACTCGTTCGATGTCTTCCGGACGGGTGACAGCCAGCGCCGGCAGATCCGCGCCGTCGCCTGGGGCGAGCAAGCTCCAGGGGCCCCGGACTCCCCGAGCACTGCGTGCCTGCTGCCGGCAGCTCTGACTGAGGAGATCTACGAGCTGTCCTCTGGCCGGACCTCCGTGCTCTACCCGCTCGCGCTCGGTTTCCTCCCTGCGGTACAGTAGCCGGCGCGCCCCTGGCGCCACCGGGGCGTCCACAAGAAAATAGGGACAGACGCTAGCATCGTGACAACTCGTGGTGTTCGCGGCCATGAACGTGCATGCCACGAATTACCCGAACCGTCGTATTCGGCCACCCGTATCATGTGAGGCAACGAGGGAATGATCGCCAGGCGGCCTTTCGGAACGATAGCGATTCGAATTCGCACGATGAGAGAGCGGCCACTGCTAAGAGACGGGTTCATCTGGGAGGTGCGCAGGAAACTGGACGAGTAATACATGTGTTGCAGAGGGGAAGACCAAGGAAGGATTCCAAGAAATAGTGTCTGTCCCTATAGCACTCGCCGCCTGTTCCGACTCTCTCCATCGGAATGAGTGCCAATAACTCTACTAATATTGCTTGACAACTTTTTGATAATGCGTAGAATTTCCAATCGAACCGCCATGGTCCACCGAAGCTGTTAGCTCACCAGGCTTTTCCTTCGGTATCGCTATTACACTCAGTTCGATGTATGTATTGTACGCTTCGTATGGGTGTATGCCTGCAATTGTGGTACGTGTGGTACGCTGGCGGTTTGCTCGTGTGGGTCGGACCAAGGGAAGACATCGTATGTACTGCGTGAAAGGAGGGAGAAGTCGACATGGCGGAGAAGCCACAAGGAGCAAAGCTTGCCAGCCGCGCGAAGGGCCAGGTTCGGAAGACGGCCGGTCAGTGCCAGTGCGGCGGCGATCTGATCTGGAGTATGGTGTTTAACCCGCGCGGTCGCATGATGAAAGTCTGCGAGAAGTGCGGAACAGCCCTGCCGAAGGCGAGCTAAGACGCGGCAGCAAGCAGCCCCTTAAGATAATAGGGCCTCCCGGTATGATCCGGGGGGCCCTTTGTGTTTCAGGGTTGACGTGTAGATCGTGGCCGGTAAGTCGTGAACCGAGCGCCGAGAAGCCTTCGCGACGCTTCAGCGAAACGGGAGATAATGCTTGGCAGTGGCCAGCCCAAACAGTATCATATCCTCGAATCGGATATGTAACCCTGATCGCGCGTGAAGGCGTGACGGGGTGAGACTATCGGGAGCTGAGCGGGGGAGATGGAGCTTCGCGGACGAACGGCGTTGGTGACCGGGGCGGCCAGACGTGTGGGCCGGGCAATTGCCCTGGCGATGGCCGACCGAGGCGCGGATCTAGTAATCCACTACAAAAGCAGCGAATCCGAGGCCCACGAGACGGTAGAGGCGGTGGAGCGCCTCGGCCGTCGAGCGTTCGCTATCCGGGCCGATCTGGCGGAGCCTGCGGAGGTCGAAGAACTGGCCGATCGGGCGGTTCAGACCTTCGGGAGGATCGATGTTCTTATCAACAACGCCGCCCTCTATCACCGGACGTTTCTGGAGACGCTTGCGTTAGCGGACTGGGAGCAGTTCCTGCGCATCAATCTCACGGGGCCGTTTCTGCTGAGCCAGCGACTGGGCCTGCTGATGCGGCGACAAGGCGGAGGGAAGATTGTCAATGTCGTTGATATCATGGGGATGAAGCCATGGGCCGACTTCCTGCCCTACGGTGTCTCCAAGGGCGCCCTGATCGCGCTGACCCAGGGCCTCGCCAAGGCATTGGCACCGGAGGTACAGATCAACGCGGTTGCGCCCGGCGCGGTGCTGCTTACGGAGGCAGAGGGGGAGAAGGAGCGGGAGGCGATTGCCAGGAGCACGCTGCTCAAGCGGATGGGCGACCCGACCGATGTTGCGAAGACGGTCCTCTTCCTTCTGGAGGGTTCGGACTTCATTACCGGTCAGGTCGTGGTGGTGGATGGAGGTCGATCGCTCAAGTAGTGCGCCCTCGATGTTGGCGGCGAAGCGAGCCATCGAGGAACGGTGAGGCGGAACGAAGGAGAACTGACGCGTGGACACGTCCCTCTACCTGAAGCAGGTTGAATTGGGCGAGATGGCCAACTACGTCTATCTGATCGGCTCGACCAAGACGAAAGAGGCTGCCGTGATCGATCCGGCGTGGGAGATCGATAGGATTGTGGAACTCGCCCAGGCTGATGAGATGAAAATTACCCACATCCTCGCCACCCACACCCATCCGGATCATGTGGGTGGTAAGCTGTATGGTCTTCAAATTCAGGGAGTCGCGGAGTTGCTCGAGCGGGTAGACGCCAAGGTAGTAGTCCATAAAACTGAAGCCGGCCACCTGACCCCTCTTGCCGGATCGAACATCATGCGGGTCGACCATGGGGACACCGTGAACCTCGGCGATGTTGCTGTGACATTAATCCATACCCCCGGCCACACGCCGGGGTCTCAGTGTTTTCTGGTATGCAATCGCCTGATTACGGGCGACACGCTGTTTATCGGCTCATGCGGCCGGGTTGATCTTCCGGGCAGCAATCCTGAGCAGATGTACGATTCGCTGACCAATAGATTGATGAAACTGGACGACAAGACCGTGGTCCTGCCCGGCCACAACTATGCCGCCGGCCGCACCTCCAGCAGCATCGGGGAGGAGCGGAAAAAGAACCCCTGCTTTCAGTATCGTTCTCTCGCTGCATTCCTCCGCGCCATGGGCCATGCCTGAACCAAACGTGGTACCGAGCCTTCGACAACACTCAAGACCGGTCTACTCGGCTTCTCGACTCTCCACGTACGAGTCCTGCCCCCTTCAATTCAGGTTTCGCTATATCGATCGGATCCCCCGAACGGAGGAGTCGATTGAGGCGTACCTTGGCTCGCGGGTTCATGAAGCGCTGAGCACGCTGTACCGAACGCTGCAGCTTGGCGGTGAACCATGCCTGGCTGATCTGCTGAACGACTATCATCGGTTGTGGGAGCAGCACTGGCACAACCAGGTGAAGATCGTCAAACAGGACCGTTCGATCGAGCATTACAAGGAGTTTGGCGAGCGGTGTCTGACGAACTACTATCAGGCTCATACGCCATTCAACCACGGACAGGTGCTGGGATTAGAATATCAGGTAGCGGTATCCCTTGATCCTCATGGCTGCTACAAGATTCAAGGATATATCGACCGTCTTGTGAGGGTCGGATCGGGGCGCTATGAGATCCATGACTATAAGACATCCGGTCGTCTACCGAGCCAGGGAGATCTTGATGTCGATCGGCAACTGGCCCTCTATCAGCTCGCGGTAGAAGATCTGTGGTCTGACGCCAAAGAGATCGAGCTGGTCTGGCACTACCTGGCTTTTGGAAAGGAACTCCGTTCAAGGCGAACGCCGACAGGGCTCGAGAGGCTGAAAAGTTCGACGATTGCCGTCATCAACCGCATTGAGGCTGATGCCGACTTCAAGCCGATCAAAAGCAGTCTCTGCCATTGGTGCACCTATAAGAACATCTGCCCGCTCTGGACTGACCGTCCAGATTCAACCTACGCCCAATCAACCAAGAGTGTCGGCAATGGGCGATCGATGGAGATCCAGACCTCGGCTGAGCGAGGAGGGTTTGATCTGCAAGCCATTTCTCGCGCCGCGCTCCGGGAAGCGATCGTGGTGGCGGCCGAGCATGAAGGGGCAGAGATCCGTTTCGCCGAACACGGTCAGCTCTGGATCGGCGCAGGTCATTTACCGCCGAAGGCCGGCCTGGATGATACGGAGGACGGGTGGGTCCGGCTATCCGCCGAAAGCTTACCCCTGCTCTTCAGGCAGGTGGAACTGGCGCGATTGAGTGCCCCCTTTGTTGAAAAGCTGCAGCGGTACCTTACGTTGTGATCGTATGTCGCCGCCTCTTCGGTACGCACCGGTTTCAACCCCGCTTGGACGGCTCTACGTGGCCTATCATGGCACTGCCGTCTGCTGTGTCGCACTCGGAACACATGGACGCAGCTTTGAGCAGGCGTGTGCGAGGGCGTTCGGCGTTCGACCGACGCAAGATCCTTGCCTGCCAGAAGAGATGGCCAAACAGATACTGAATCATCTGGCAGGGAGGCGGCGCTTCTCCGGCCGGATCGACCTGTCCCGCCTCACACCGTTTCAACAGAGGGTCTTGCGAAAGGTCCGGACAATCCGCGTCGGTCAGGTGCGCTCGTACCGATGGATCGCGAAGGCGATCGGCGCGGAGCGGGCAGCCCGTGCGGTCGGGACAGCCTTGGCCAAGAATCCGATCCCGCTTCTGATCCCGTGCCACCGGGTGGTCAGGAGCGATGGCCGCCTCGGGGAGTATTCCGGGGGCGGCCCTTCGGTGAAGGCGAAACTGCTGGCCTTCGAAGGTGTTGATCTTGAGGGCCTGACGCGCCTGCGGAGCCGCCGCAAGATCGCAACCGGCCGGCCAGCGTAAGAGCGGCGCGGATCGCCCAGCCTCTGTCGCTTGACAGCTCCGAGACCCTTGGCTATAGTAGTCGCACCCTCGCGCCGGCGTAGCTCAGTTGGTAGAGCAGCTGATTCGTAATCAGCAGGTCGAGGGTTCGAATCCCCCCGCCGGCTCCAGCCGTTTGTTCGGCGCGTACATGCTGGGTGTATCGCTGTAACACGGTATCGCGTGTGTTCTGCTCTTACGAGACTCAGCAATCGTGTCACGATGTGAGATGCCATCGTGAGGCGTGCCTGCCTGTGCGGTGCACGCAGACAGGTTGCGGAGGCTGTAGATCATCACCCGTCGATCGTGTTTCTCACGTGTTCTGACGCTCTGGTGCAAAATGGTCGCATTGGTCCCCTACAGTCCGAAGCATTATGTGAAGAAACGGCGCCTGCTCGGTTATGCCACGGTGCTGCTCGTCCTTGCCCTCCAGGGGTCAAGCCTCGCGCTTGAGGGCAAATCGCCGGAAGCCGAGTATAAGCCGGCCGTCAATAAGGCGACGACGGCAGAGGCGCATTACGATCTCGGGGTCTCTTACCATGAGCGAATGTTCGCCGACCTCGACCAGGCGATTACCGAGTACGAGCAGGCGATCAAGCTTCGGGGTGACTTTGCCGACGCACACTATCATCTGGGGCTCTCATACCATACGAAGGCCAAATTAAGTGTTGACGATAAGCTCCTGTACCGTAAGGCGCTGAAAGAGTACAAGTCGTATCTGCAGTATCTGCCAAAGGGCCCATTGGCCGAGAAGGCCCGGCAGAATATCAAAGCGGTAGAGTTGAGGCTTCGATAGGCATTCGGTGTGAGGATTGTCGTAATGGGTAGCCACAGCCGGGTCGACAGGCGTGTTGTCCTGCTCTTAGTCGTGGGATCCTTGCTTGGATTCGTTTCCCCTCCACGCGCCGCTGGTTTCACCATCATCTCTGAAGCGGAGGAGAACGAGATCGGGAAGAAGGCCGATCAGGAGATTCTTGAGCATTTTGGTCGTTACCGCGATCAGCAACTGCAAGCGTATGTGGAGTCGGTCGGCCAGCGGCTGCTCGACGGGATTGGTCCAACCAGTTTCCATTACAGCTTCAAGATCATCGATACAGCGGAAGTGAACGCGATGGCGTTGCCCGGCGGCTATATCTACATCACCCGAGGAATGCTGGCGATGCTGAATAACGAGGCGCAGCTCGCGGGGGTCCTCGGCCACGAGATCGGCCACGCGACCTCTCGTCATGCGGCGAAACAGCTTACCAAAGCCTTGGGCGCGCAGATCCTGTCGCTGGGTCTCATGGCCGTCAGCCCTGGCGGTCGCCAGAACACAGGGGAGTGGGCGAGGGTGTCGGCAGCCGTCTTCGAGCACGCCCTCATGGGGTATGGCCGAGAGGCGGAGCTGGAGGCCGACGAGCTGGGACTCCGCACGGCCCACCGCGCCGGATACGATCCCGGGGAAATGGTGGTCTTCCTCAAGGCGATGAAGATGAAGGAGCGACTGGAGGCGTTGGGTTATCACGGCTTTCAAGGGACCCATCCGGAGACCATCGATCGCGTCGTGAAGGCCGAGACCATGTCCTCCATTCTCATTGGGCAAGGCAGCGGCAGCCTCGAGGTGAAGGCGAACGAGTACAAAGCGCACCTCGACGGTCTGGTCTACGGGGCAAAGCGGGATAACAGGCGTCTGAAGATATACGTTGCCAAAGATGGAGATACCCCCGCGACCGTGGCCAGGAATGTGCTTGGCGATCAGCAACTGGCGTGGGAAGTCGCGCACCTGAATGGGATCAAGGAAGCGAGTACCTTCCGTGAGGGGGACCAGGTGAAACTGCTGCCGCCTGTTTCTACAGGATCGCATGGAGAGCGGCAGTTGGAGCTTTCCCCGAACTGAATGGGGGCGAATGGGGGTGGAAGAGACGGCGACGCGATTCGCCGGATGTTTGGCGGCATCGCGCCTCGATATGATCTCCTCAATCGTCTCCTCAGCCTCGCGCGGGATCGCTACTGGCGCCGGGAGGCTGTGGCTTCAGCCCGGCTCCCTTCCGGCGGAGTGGCGCTGGATGTCTGCACCGGAACTGCCGACATGGCCCTCGAGTTTGCCAGGCAGTTTCCCTCAGCCAAGGCGATTATCGGAGTAGACTTTTGCCTGCCGATGATTCGTATTGCGGCGGAGAAGGTGGCCCGCAAGGGGCTGACAGACCGTATTCGGCTGCAGGTCGGCTCGGCTGAGGCTCTGCCGTTTCGCGCCGACACCTTCGATGCGGTCACCGTTGCCTTCGGCATCCGCAACGTGGTAGATCGCAAGTGTGGGCTGGCAGAACTCTATAGGGTACTGCATCCAGGGGGGGTGGGGATCATCCTGGAGTTTGCCACACCCCAGGGGCCATTTTTCGGGTGGCTCTATCGTGTGTATTTCCATCACGGGCTCCCCTGGCTGGGTGGCCTGATTTCCGGTGACCCCCAGGCGTACAGCTACCTTCCAGCCTCTGTATCCGCCTTTCCCGCCCCGCAGGAGCTGTCCAGGATGATGGAAGAGGTGGGTTTTCACGATGTGCACTTCCGCACCATGACCGGTGGGATCGTCACCCTTCATGTGGGAAGGAAATCGGCGTGAACCCGCTGCAGTCCGTCATTCGCAAGATAGCCCTGTTGTTCGAGCTGATCAAGTTTTCCCATACGGTCTTTGCGCTTCCGTTCGCCTTCATGGGCGCGATCCTGGCAGCCCGAGGGATCCCGACGCCGTCGACGCTCCTGTGGATTGTGCTGGCTATGGTCGGCGCAAGGAGCGGTGCCATGGCGATGAATCGTCTGGCCGACCAGCAGATCGATGCGGCAAATCCCCGCACACGGGAGCGGGCCCTTCCACAGGGCCTGGTCCGACGCGGAGAGGTAATTCTGCTCACGCTTGGATCCTTCGCGCTGTTCCTGTTCGCCGCCGCCCGGCTGAATCCCCTCTGCCTCAAGTTGGCTCCCGTGGCGATGGCGGTGCTGATCCTGTACTCCTACGCCAAGCGCTTTACCTTTTTCTCCCACCTGATCCTGGGGCTGGCTTTGGCCATGGCGCCTCTTGGCGCCTGGATTGCTGTAACCGGCGAGGTGGCGGTGGCTCCGGTTGTGCTCGGCCTTGCCGTCCTCTTTTGGGTGGCCGGGTTCGATATCCTGTACGCCATGGCTGACATTGACTTTGATCGGGCCTCCGGTCTCTATTCGATTCCAGCTCGGTTCGGCGCAGCGAGTGGGATGGCCATTTCTCGAGTCTTGCACGCGCTGACCCTGCTGCTTCTTCTGCTCCTGATTATCCTCTCCGACCTGCGCTCTTTCTATCTGACCGGCGTCCTCCTCGCCTCGGGCCTCCTGGTGTATGAGCATCTGCTCCTTCTCCGCTACGGCCTGAAGCGACTCGACGCCGCCTTTTTCACGGTCAACGGCCTCCTCAGCATCACCCTGTTCTGTTTCACCCTTCTCGATGTTCTTTTGTTGTAGCGAGATCGGAGAGGCGAAGGACGAAGAAACGCGGTCCGTCGAGGCTGAGATAGCAGATGACTGTGATTGCTCTGAGGATGCGGTTAGTCTGACGAGGGCCGTCGCTCCTCGCTGACGGCCAGCGCCTGGGCGATTGCTTGCAAGAGCTGCTCGTTTGTGAAGGGCTTGGGCAGTATCAGGTCAACTCCGGAGATGGCCATCTGTTCGTCCTCCACCACTTCCCCCCACCCGGTGATGAGAATAACCGGAAGCCTCGGCCACCGTGCCTTCACCACAGAGGCGACCTCCCACCCCGACATCCCCGGCATGCTCAGATCGGTGATGACCAGATCAAAGTCTCCCGCCTCCAGGCGTGCCAGACCTTCCTCTCCGCTTGCGACTGCCTCGGCCTCGTGCCCCATGGCGCACAGGAGCTGTACAAGCGTCTCGGCGATGAACGGCACGTCGTCGATGACCAGAGCCCGTAGCGAGGAAGGCAGAGGGGCCGGCGCAGTCGGAGGCGGGGCCGGACCGGCAGACTCTGTTGCTGCCGGCAGGCGTACCGTCACGGTAGTGCCCTCTCCCGGAGCGCTTGTCACATCGATCGTCCCTCCATGTCGCCTGACGATCCCCTGGACCATGCTGAGCCCGAGTCCGGTTCCTTTGACCCCCTTTGTGGTGAAGAACGGCTCGAATAGCCGCGCTCGCACCGTCTCCGGCATCCCGATGCCCGTGTCGCTCACGGTGACCTCGACCAGCTCGCCTTCGGCGGCGCGCGTTGCCCGCGTTGTGATCGTGATGGTTCCACCATGCGGGAGGGCGTCTACGGCGTTGAACAGGAGGTTCGTGAGCGCTTCGCGCAGCTCTGCCTCCCGGCCGGAGACTGCTGGTACCGCAACGAGATCGGTACGGAGGGTGATCATGACTCCTCGCGCCTGCGGTTCATGTTGCCACCGAGGCCGAGTGACATCGAGAACGTCCGTCACAATCTCGTTGATGGCGACAGCGGTGAAAGGCTCCATTCCTCGCTGGCGGGTAGCCTCGCGGATCCTTCGAACCGTCTCAGCGGCATCCAGCGCCGCCCGCTCCACCCGTTTGAGATGCTCCGATAGCTGATCCTTCGAGGAGGTGCCTTGCTGGAGGCTCAGCCGCATGAGTTGGGTCTGGCCCAGGATGGTCATCAGCGTGTTATTGAAGTCATGGGCGACACCGGCTGCCAGTTGGCCCATAGCGCGCAGCCGTTCCGTCTCGATGAGCGTGGCCTGAGTCCGCCGAAGCTCCTCGATTTTCGCCTCCAGTTGCTTCGTTGCAATCCAGAGGTCCTCGTACAGGTGACCGTTGGCCACTGCCAACCCGATCGCAGCCCCGACCGCGTTCAAGAGTTCCAGATCGCGCTCCGTCAAGGTGTACGGCTGCCGCCCGACAATATCGAAACATCCAACGATTCGCCCCTTGGCCCTAAGCGGGACTGCGGCAAAGGTGCGGAAGCCCGCCTCGATCACCTGGGGCCGAAGGAAGCGGCGGTCGGACGCCAAGTCGGGAATGATGATACATTCGTTGGTCTGCACCACGCGACCGGGGATCCCCTCCCCAAGGGCGAAGCAGGTGCGCTCGGCGAAGCTCTCCGGGATCTGACCTCGATGCCGAACCTTACTCACCTCACCTCTGGTGGCATCGACGAGGAAGACCTCTCCCGCCTCCATATTCAAGCAGGTAAGCGTGGCATCGAGAGCCCGATCCAGGATCTCGTTGAGCGTAAGCGTGCCGCCGATGGCATTCCCGATCATGGTCAGGATGTTCATCTCCCGGGTCCGAGGGGTCTGCCGCTCGGTCTGGGCCTGTAACTCCGTTCGCTTGCCCTCAGTGCTGTCGGCCATGATGTTCGCGGCGCCTCACATGGATGCCTGTTCCGTTCAGATGATCTTACCGGCCTGCACAATGATGTGCGCGATCTGCGCCAGCCTCTTGTTCTGGCCCTGGCTCTCCTTCTGGAGTCTCCGCATTGCCTCGGTCTCGGTGAGCTTAAGCCGCTCCATCAGGATCCCTTTTGCCTTCTCGATCAGCTTTCGCTCCTCCAACGCATTTTCCAGTTCTTCGACCTTGTGCTCCAGGCGACGGATCCGCGCTCTGAGTAGTCGGATCGTCTCGTTCGCAGATACGTCGGCGCCTACAGGTGCCGGAGAGGGATCGTGGGTGGAGAGGTCTGCGATGCTTTCTTCGCTATCCGCCTCAGCGGCTTCTTTCAGGTAGACCCGAATATCACAATGCTCATCACCAACAGCTATCCGCTGTTTAAAGACTACTTTTCCATAGCCGAAGTGCTGGACTGCGCCCCACCAGAGGCTGGCGCCGATGAGATGGCAGAAGCCTGGTGCCTGTTTGATCGCCTCGCCGAAGGGGCATTTTGTGCAGATGAAGCGGATGCGATCGGCCGCAAGCTGATAATGACTTTCCCCGCCTTGCTGCTGTATCAATCTGGCGACGGCCTCGGCGTATTGGGTGGAGGTCAACGTCCCCTGGGCACCGAGGGAGCTCTGCGCCGCGCTCGACCCACTGCGCCACCCATCCAGGAGGGACGCGACGTGCCCGATGAGCCCCCCTACCAGGAGGCTCAGGGCCTGCTCGCCATGTGGGTGCTTCGCCGCTGCGTCCACGTCCGGACTCATTTTCGGCGGTTGCGACCGACTTGTCAACACCACTCCTCGTAAGGAATATAGAGTCTGTTGCGCAGATTGCCAAGATCAGCGACAAGCTTCGCGTCGCGAAAGCGAGACAAAAACAAAAAACCCTTCATCGAAGTTCCGATGAAGGGCTCCATCACCCTTTCTCGAGCCGCCAAACATTAGCGTTCCCGAGGTTCCACTACATCCGAAACGTTTTAGTCACTTTGGACCCTAACTAGACAAGACTAAAAAACAAGAGGTTGTCGAGTTCGGGTGTCCCAGTCTGGCTGAGTTGCGTCCTTAGATTTGCATTAGCCAAATGATGGTGTCAAGAGAAAAGCGAATTGCAGTTTCACATCTTGGTCGTCTCACTTTTCCCCCTCCTTGTGCCTTAGGTGTTCCACCGTTGTTGCCGGGCCGGGTCTTGCAACCCGTTGCTCCAATGAGACCACCGCCAGGGCCACGCCGGTTACTTGTCCCAAACTCCTCCATGCACGTTCTTATCGGCAGTATCCCGTCTTTGCATAAATCGAACTCCGGGTGTCAGCCGCTGACGGCACAGGACATGCATTCTGTCTGAGGTGAACAGGCTCAAGGAGGCAGCCGAAGCTGTCGATATAAGAACAGTGGATGCCGCTTCGGTGGGCCGCTTGGGGCCATTGGCAAGCAGAAGGGTTTGCCGCTTCGCGAGCATTCTTTGCCGGGTAGATGCCGGCGGCACGAATCTGAAGCGGTGAGAATGATCAAGACGTAGTGATTTTCTCGGCGGCGCTGATGGTTGGCGGCCGGGGACAGGGTGATGGAGCCCTTCATCAGAACATCGATGGAGGGCTTTTTTTATTCTCATGCGGGCCCCGCATGAAGGGGGGTATGGACAATAGGGAGTAGAGGGACTGACCGGATCGAAACGGAAGGTCGATCATGGCAACCAGGGCCGACCCTCTGAACGAGAGGCAAGGCTCATAACGCGGGAGGGGAAGACAATGCAGTGGTTCCGGAATCTCAAGATGGCGATGAAGCTCATGATCGGATTTGCCGTACTCGGCGCGATCATGGCAGGTGTCGGCTATGTCGGTATCAGCAACATGGGAAGTATCAACGCGAACGTCGAGAACCTGTACCAGGTGCAGTTGACCCCGATCACGGAACTCGCGGCAATTCGGGGCCTGACGCATCAAATCCGCACAGCCATGTTCATGGCGCTTGCCGCAAAGGATCTCGCAGAAGCCAAGGAAGCGGTGAACCGTGTCCATGAGCTTGCAAAGCAGGTCGCGGAACGACGGGAGAAATTCATTCCCACAATTCGGGCGCCGGAAGTGCGGGACGCGTTTAATAAGTATCAAGAGGCTGCGAAGGAATATATTGCCTTCCGCGAGGAGCAGGTCCTCAAGCCGCTCTTGGCGGGCGACAAAGATGCGGCACTGGCCGGTGCGAAGGCGACTGCGCCGAAGTTTGCGGCCGCCATCGACAGCCTCAATCTCACCATTCAGGTGAAGGAAGGCATCGCCAAGAAGAAGTTCGAGGAATCTGGAGCGCTCTATAGCTCTTCGCGCGTCATTATGATCGGTGTCATCCTGGGCGGCGTGCTCCTTGGCCTCGCCCTCGGCTACTTCATCGCCTCCCTGATCGCCAAGGCATTGAAGCAGGTTGTGACCGTGACCGAGCAGGCTGCGAGGGGTGATTTGACTATGAGAGTCCATCTCGACACCAAAGACGAACTCGGTCAGATGGGCGCCGCGTTGAACCAGATGCTGGAGAGCTTTCACGACAGTATGTCCCAGGTTCAGCAAGCCGCCAACCAGACCACGAGCGCCTCCCAACAGCTCGCGGCCGGCAGCGAGCAACTCTCCTCGGGCGCCCAGGAGCAGGCCTCCTCCCTGGAGGAGACGGCGGCCTCCCTGGAGCAGATCACCTCGACCGTGAAGCAGAACGCGGATAACGCCCGGCAGGCCAACCAGCTCGCGGTCTCGGCGCGGGACGGGGCGGAGCAGGGCGGCGCCGTGGTCAAAGAGGCTATGGCCTCCATGGAGGCGATCACCCAGTCCTCCAAGCAGATCGCCGAGATCATTACCACCATCGACGAGATCGCCTTCCAGACCAACCTCCTGGCCCTCAACGCCGCCGTCGAAGCGGCTCGAGCCGGAGAGCAGGGCCGCGGCTTCGCCGTCGTCGCCTCAGAGGTCCGGGCCCTGGCCCAGCGCTCTGCCGCCGCCTCCAAGGAGATCAAGGCCCTCATCACGGATTCCGTGGCCAAGGTCGAGGATGGGGCGAGGCTGGTCAATGAGTCCGGCGACACCCTCACTGAGATCGTTGCCTCCGTCAAGAAGGTGGCCGATCTCATCGCCGAGATTGCTGCCGCCTCGCAGGAGCAGTCGCAGGGGATCGAGCAGGTGGGTAAGGCCGTTACGCAGATGGACAGTGTTACGCAACAAAACGCCGCGCAGACCGAGGAGCTCTCCAGCACCGCCGAGGCCCTGGCCGCCCAAGCGGAGGAGCTCTCGGCGCAGGTGGCCCGGTTTAAGTTGGCACATGGGACGGGTGCGCAGGCCGCCGCCATGGCTGCCACCACAACCCGAAAGGCGAGCAGCAAGGTGGTTCCACTCAAGGGAAGGACGAAGGGTAAAATCGATGCGCCCAAGGCGATGGCAGCGGCCACTGGGACCGAGGACGCGCACGGGACGTTTGAGGAGTTCTAGACAGCAGCGATCAAGTCGGCTCTCAGTGATCAGCGCCTGGGAGGGTCCGGGTCCGCGAACTGCATACTGACGGCTGAAAACGACGAGGAGGTACGGTCAGACACATGTAATATTTTGGTCCAGAGACATGGGTGACATGTGATACTATGCTGAGCGGCACCGCAAAGAGGTACCCTGTGCCGTGGAAGGAGAGTCACCCATGTTGTTGTCCGAGTGGATGGTGACGCTTGGTGTAGTGAAGTTGCTGGCCTCTGTACCCATACACGAGTAGACGGTACACAGCAGGTCCGGAATGCTATTCAAGGGTTTCACTAAGGTCGGGCATCCCACAACCCTCATCAGCGCATTCCTGTATTTCGCCATTCACTGTATGATCTGGACCCTCGTGGGGGCGCTGGGAGTGTTCATTGCCAACGAGTTCGGTCTGACCGCCGGTCAAAAAGGACTCATGGTGGCTACCCCGATCCTCACCGGCTCTCTCCTCCGAATCCCGGTCGGAATCCTGGCCGACCAGTTCGGCGCCAAGAAGACGGGTGCTGTCCTTCAGATCCTGGTTCTCCTCCCGCTGTTTGGGGGATGGCTTGCGACCGATCGCTTTGCTTCCGTCATAGCGGTGGGGCTCCTCCTCGGCTTCGCCGGGGCCAGCTTTACGGTCGCCATCCCCCTGGTTAGCCGATGGTACCCGCCGGAACACCATGGGCTGGCCAACGGGATCGCCGGCGCCGGCAACGTCGGGGCGGTCCTCGCTGCCCTGATCGCGCCTCGGCTGGCAGAGATCGTGGGATGGCGACAGGTCTTTGCCTGGGCGCTTCTCCCTGCCCTGCTCACATTGGTGATGAGCCACTGGTTCGCGAAAGAGAGCCCGAACCGCCCCGCCCCTACACGGTGGTCGGAGTCTCTGAAAATTCTCCAGGAAAGCGACTGCTGGTGGTTTAACCTCTTCTACGCTATCACCTTCGGCGGCTTCGTCGGGCTGGCCAGTTTCCTGGTGATCTTTTTCCACGATCAGTACGGTCTTTCGCGGGTGATGGCGGGCAACATGGCCGCCTTGTGCGTCCTGGCCGGAAGCCTCTTCAGACCTGTGGGCGGATATCTCGCGGACCGCGTTGGTGGAGCGCAACTCCTCTCGATCCTCTTCGGTACCATCGGTGTCCTGACCGTAGGTGTGGCGCTCCTCCCTCCCCTCTCCGTAGTGATCGCGCTCCTCTTTCTGGTGATGACCGCCATGGGGCTCGGCAATGGCGCGCTCTTCCAGATTATCCCACAGAGGTTCCGGGGCGAAATCGGTGCCGCGACCGGGATCGTGGGCGCGACAGGCGGGATGGGCGGATTCTTCCTTCCCACGCTCCTCGGCCTCATGAAGGATCTGACCGACTCGTATGGGACCGGGCTGCTCCTCTTTGCCTTTGGGTCCCTCGCAGCCGTCGTGGCCTTGCAATTCCTTCGACCCGGCTGGCAGGCATCCTGGCTTCAACCGGCCCTTCAAGCTGAACAGGTCTCAGATTCCTCGAGATAAAGGATCGGGGCATATTGAACCCACTGGGGGTTCAACGTTTGCCGATGCATAGCCTTGCAGAGCGCGGAAAAACATGGCACCCTGAGACGTGAAACTGCAACCTATCCGCAACTCTGGGCAATACCGTGGGAGGGTGATGACGCCATGCTTGTCCGAAAATGCCTCATAGGAGCGATCGTGGGGGTGTCCGGAGGATTCATCGTCGGCCTCGTCGGAGGATTTGTCCTCGCACCGATTTGGCTGATGGCATCTGAGGGAGATACTGGAACGGCAGCGAATATCCAGAGCTTCGCCTTGCTTCTTGCGATTCCTGTCGGCCTCATCATTGGGATCATGGTCCCGATTCGCAAGGCATCAAGGCGTCGCCAGGCAGAAAAAGCCGAGGAGGAGGCTCGCTCGCATGGTACAGGGCGGGACGACAGAGTTCTTTAATGTCGATACGAGTCGGGAAGGAAATCAATGGTGGAGCTGACGGGATTCGAACCCGTGGCCTCCTGACTGCCAGTCAGGCGCGCTCCCAACTGCGCCACAGCCCCACATCGGTAAGCGTATCAACGCGAATGATTTAAGCGGACCAGGGAAAGACTGTCAAGGGAAATCTTCCCAGTACTCTGTGATCTCAGGCTCGAACAGAGGTCGCCGATCGAGGAGAATATGAAGGAGACGCTCCGTTACTGTTTCCTTTGCCGCAAGCGAATCAAGCTCCAAGGAACCTTTCTCCTTGCGGAAGGACCAACCTCGGATATTGTCCGGAGTGTCTGCTGCCATTGCTATCTTCGCAGGAGCCTCGAAATTCGCGAGGCATTGAGAAGAGAGCGCGAAGAAGGATTCATCCGCTAGCCAGGACCTGTGGGGCGCGGTTCGCGCATACGTGAGGCATTCTCGTCAGCCGATGCCGCCAGGTTATATGTTCTTTACCTGGACCATCAGTATGACGCCTGATGCTGCGATAACCAGCAGTGCTGCCATCACGAGATCCGTCCCCAGAGTGCCGAGTAATCCCGCAGCCGCTCCGCCCGCAAAGCTGCCGAGAAATTGCAGAGAACTGAATATCCCCAGCGCTGCCCCGTACACGGTCTTCGGTGACGCTTTGGTGATGAGGCTGGGGAGAATCGGTTGAAGGCTGGTGTAGCCGGCAAAGAAGAGTATGCCGGCAACAGTGAGGAGCAGGAGCGGATGGGCTTGGAGCCCAAGGTCAGCCCCTCGAAAGAGCAGCCACCCACTGATCGCAAGAACAACGAAGGCCATCACGCCCATCGATTTTGCCCGGCCCAGGTCGGCTGCCCTGGAGGCCACAAACATCACAGCAGCGGCGACGAGGACCATCGGGCCAAGCAAGAGGTAGTAACTTTGCAGGGGCAGGTGGCGGCGAGCCAGCAAGGGAAAATAGAAGAAGAAGCTGCTCATGAAGAACGACATGAGGAATCCACAGACACCCAGCTTGATGATGTCGGCGATCTTAAACACCGAAGCAATCGATGGCCGGTCGCCGGAGACGTCAGCCGTTCCTCGCTCCCCTGGCGGCTCCTTGATCGCCACTGCCAGGTAGATGGATGCGACCAGGCTCAGAAGGCCGGATAGCCAGAAGAGGGACGCATAACCGCTGAGGCTGGCGATCATCGGTCCAGCCAGGATGCCGCCGACGAAGGAGAGGCCGATGGAGATCCCGAGGAAGGCCATTGCGGTTGCGCGGTTATTCTCTTCGACCGAATCGGCCACCATGGCGAATGCGACAGAGCTGACGGCGCCGGTCCCTTGGATCAGGCGCGCGGCGATGAGGGCGAAGATGTTGGGAGGGACGGCGGCCAGGATGGAGCCCACGCTGTGGAGCGTGAGGCCGATGAGCAAGAGCGGTTTTCGCCCAAATCGGTCGGACAGCCAGCCGAACGGGATCTGGAGCAGGGCATTGGCCAGCCCATAGCTACCGAAGGCAAGACCGATCAGCGGTTTTGAGCTGGTAAATTGCTCCCCATAGAGCGTAAAGACGGGAAGCACCAGAAAGATGCCGAGCATCCGAATCGCGATGGCGGCGCTCAGTGTGGCGATGGTTCGCTTTTGATCCGACGAAAATCTCGCACCCATTGTCCGGAACCTTCCTGTCGAAGGATGATGGCCGCCTGTTCATAGCAGGTCTTCAGAGGGGTGTCAATGGATTCGGTGCAGGGCGCTCATGAGATTACCGGGCTGGGAGAACTATCGTGATTATCGACGTGGCATTTAGTCGATTGGACCCGACCTGCCGGTCCGCCTCCGGTCGAGCAGTGGCCGTGATCGACGTGATACGAGCCACCACGACCATCATCATGGCGCTGCACCACGGTTGTGCTGGTGTCATCCCTGTGCGGACGCTGAGCGAGGCCAAGGCCGTGGCGAAAAAACTTGGCGGAGGCGTCCTGCTTGCGGGAGAACGGGAAGCAGATAGGGCGGTAGGCTTTGAACTTGGGAATTCTCCAGCCGAATATGGGCGAGAGCGGGTCAAGGGTAAGACGGTTGTCCTGACGACAACCAACGGGACCCGAGCATTCCAGGCTGTCCAAGGGGCTCAGGTAATAATCGCCTGCTCATTCTTAAATGCGGCGGCCGCTGCGCGCCGGCTCACAGATACCGGCCTCGACATCCTTATTGTGTGCGCGGGTAAGCATGGCCGTTTCTGCCTGGAAGACGCCGTAGGCAGCGGGATATTGATCGATCGCGTGCTCAACATCTCTGATCGCGCGTGTGAGTTCAGCGATTCCGCCAGGGCCGCCCACCAACTCTTTACAACCTATCAAAACGACCTGCTTGGGATGCTTCGAGGTTGCGAATGGGGAAGAAAGATCATTCAAAAAGGCTTTGGGGCGGACCTGGAGATCTGCGCGCAAGTGGATCTGACCGACATCGTGCCTGTCATGCGGGAAAGTCGGCTCATGGGTGAGCGGGTATGAGGATTGCGTACGACGTCAAATTCAGCCACAAGGAGAAGTACTAAGGTCTAGTCGAGCCAAGAGTGTTGTATGTGATCTGACGCTAAATTATAGTTGCTTGCGATGGTGTAGTCTGTTACATAATAGTGGGTTATGGGCTGACGAGTGAGCACTCTGGTGAGACGAGACGTAGAATTCGATGGAAGAACTAACAATCAAGAGTCTGTCGGCGGTCATGGCAGTGTCGGCGAGGGGCCGGTCTTTTACCCTCGACCAACTTCTCGGGACCGCCCTTGAAGAGTTACTGAAGGCCCTTGACGACACGGTCCTAGGCTGGATTTGCCTAGCCCACGAACAGCTCCCTGACGGTCTGATCGAGCCTGCCGTCACCAAGCTCCGGTCGGCCCCTGAACAGAAATCGACGCCGATCGCCAAGCTGGGACGCATCCTGGTTATTGACGATGATGAATTTGTCCGTACGCTCCTCTCCGATGTCCTACGGGCGGCCGGCCACACCGTAGTGCAAGCAGCGGGTGGTAAAGAAGGGCTGCACCGTTTTCATCAGGGCGGCTTCGATCTTGTCCTGACCGACCTGGGCATGCCGGAGTGCTCAGGGTGGGAGGTTGCGGCGGCCGTCAAGAAAATGGCTCCCCAGACCCCCGTGGCCCTCATCACCGGGTGGGAACTCACCCTCGACCGGGGGAAGTTGAAAGAGGCCGGAGTCGATCTGGTATTGAATAAGCCTTTTCATGTCGTTGAGGTCAGACGGCTTGTGGCGGAGGCATTGACGCTCCGTGAAACGATCTAGCAGAGCGGCGTCACGCACACTCTGCCAGATCGCTACCGCGCAACATGGATCCGACCCGCATGGTGGACCCACTTGTCAAGACGAGTTTTAGAGGTATTAGTAGAGTTATCATACATGGGTAACACTCCCTCCTGTGGTAGAAGAGTGGTGGTCGTCCAACTCGTCCACCCAACCAGGAAGGAGGTTACCCGTGCCACACCTTATCAGGGAACAGCGGATTCGGCAACGGTTGAACTGGTTTCAGAAGGCCCGAGAGTTGGGTTCCGTCACGGATGCCTGCTGCTTCTTCGGGATCTCCCGCAAGACCTACTACAAGTGGCAGCATCGCTACGCCGCGAGCCAGGGGGATCGGCTGAGTCTCGCCGATCGCTCCCGGCGGCCCCATGCCCATCCCCGGCAGGTGGGAATCCGGATGGCCCGCCGGCTCCGACGGTGGCGACGACGGACCGGGTATGGCCCCCGACGGCTCCGGTGGCACCTGCAGCGCACGGGGCTCCGAGGCGTCCCGAGTGTCTACGGTATCCACCGGGTGCTGCAGCGGGCGGGGTTGCTCACGCGGCATCGCACACGCCCCAAGCACCGACAGCGCTACGTCATGCCCCAGCCGGGCGACTGTGTGCAGGTGGACATCAAGTATGTACCGTATTGCGTGGAGGGGCGCCAGGTGTACCAGTACACGGCTCTCGATGACTGTACCCGACTGCGGGTCGTGCGCATCTTCCCGGAACTGACCAACCGCGCGGGGCTCACCTTCCTGACGATGCTCCGCTCGGCGTTTCCGTTCCGCGTCCGGCAGGTCCAGACGGACAACGATGCCACCTTCACGAACTGGTACACGGGCGCCCCCAAGACGGCCCCGGAGCGGGCGGTCCGGCTGCACCCGTTCACGCTGGCCTGCGCGGCGGCGGGGATTCGTCACCGCACCATCCGGCCTCGCAGCCCGCACCTGAACGGCAAGGTCGAGCGCAGTCACCGGATTGATGGCGAGGAGTTCTACCGGGTCTGGCGGTGTCGCACGTTCGCCGATCTCCAGAAGCGGCATCGTCGGTTCAATCAGTTCTACAATACGGCGCGACCCCATGGGGGCCATGGGGGCCGCACGCCCCTCGAGCGCCTCCGGCAGTTCGCCCCCTTCCGGGGCTTACGCCGGTTGTACCTCTAAGTGGGGCCCCGCCGGCGCGGGCGCCCCTGACCTCGCGCCCGCGCCGAGGCGGGGATGGGGGAGCGGAGGTGTTACCCATGTTTGACAGGATTACAAGTTTTAGAGGTATTTAAGTTACACTTATTGATACTCATGCGCTTGTGCCCCAGGCGCATGACGCATTGCTTCGCGCTTGCGTAATCCGACCGCCTGTGTTACGTTTTCAGCCGATTTCAGCCTTTACCAGGCCAGGAGAACAGCTAATGGCGCGGGGCTACGACTTTAAGGCGATCGAGGCGAAGTGGCAGCGGGCGTGGGAGGAGAGTGGCGCCTTCGCGGCCACGGAAGAGCCGAGGAGGCGCAAGTTCTACCTCCTGGAGATGTATCCCTACCCGTCCGGCAGGATCCATATGGGCCACGTTCGCAACTATGCGATCGGCGACGTGCTGGCTCGGTTCCTTCGAATGCGTGGGTACAATGTATTGCACCCGATGGGCTGGGACTCCTTCGGTTTGCCTGCGGAGAACGCGGCCATCGAGCACCGCACGCACCCGGCCACGTGGACCTACGACAATATCGCCTACATGCGAACCCAGCTCAAATGGATGGGGTTCTCCTACGATTGGCAGCGTGAGATCACGTGCAGCGATCCCGACTATTACAGGTGGGGACAGTGGCTCTTTCTGAAGCTGTATGAGAAGGGACTGGTCTATAAGAAATCCTCTGCTGTCAACTGGTGTGAGGCTTGTCAGACCGTTTTGGCCAATGAGCAGGTGGAGGGAGGGCTCTGCTGGCGGGACGGGACGCCGATCATCCAGAAGGAACTGCCGGGATGGTTCTTCAGGGTCACCGCCTACGCTGAGGAGTTGCTGAGCGGCTTGGATGAGCTCCCCGGATGGCCTGAGCCGGTCAAGGTGATGCAGCGCAACTGGATCGGCAAGAGCATCGGGGCGGAGGTGCGCTTCCCGCTCGCCGAGCGAGAAGAGGCGTTGACGATCTTTACCACCCGACAGGACACGCTCTTTGGGGCAACCTTTATAGTTTTGGCTCCGGAACATCCGCTTGCGCTTAGCCTCTCGAAAGACACACCGCAGGAGCAGCGCGTTAGGGCCTTCGTCGACCGAATGAAGCTGGAAGACAGGACGCAGCGAGCCGTAGCCGACGCCGGCAAGGAGGGGGTGTTCACAGGCGCCTACGCCGTCAACCCACTCACGCACGAGCGGATTCCCATCTGGATCGGTAACTTTGTCCTGCTGGAGTACGGTACCGGCGCTATTATGGCGGTCCCGAGCAATGACCAGCGCGACTTTGAGTTTGCAAAGACGTACGGTCTGCCGATCCGCTTGGCCGTGAAGCCCGTCGACGCCGATCTGGATGAGGGCAGTATGCAACAGGCGCACGAAGGGGAGGGGGTGCTGGTCAACTCCGGCCCGTTCACCGGCATGGGCAGCGCGCAGGCGCGCGAGGCGATCGCGGACTTCCTGGAACGGAGGGGAATCGGGAAGCGGACGGTGAACTATCGACTCCGCGACTGGGGGATCTCACGACAGCGCTATTGGGGCAACCCGATCCCGATCGTGTACTGTGATGGGTGTGGGGTAGTCCCGGTCCCGTACCAGGAGTTGCCGGTCATCCTGCCTCAGGACGTCCAGATTACGATGAAGGGGGGCTCCCCGCTTCAGAAGGTCGCCACGTTTGCCCATGTTGCATGTCCACGGTGCGGCGGTCCAGCCAGGCGAGAGACCGATACCATGGACACCTTTGTCGATTCGTCCTGGTATTTTCTCCGGTTTACCAGTCCTCACGCCCAGGATGGACCGGTCACTTCTGCGCGCGTCAACTACTGGATGCCGGTGGATCAGTATATCGGGGGGATCGAGCATGCGGTCCTCCACTTGTTGTACGCCCGCTTCTTCACCAAGGCGGTTCGCGACCTCGGCCTCATTGCTGTCGATGAGCCGTTCACGAGACTGTTGACGCAGGGGATGGTGTGTAAGGAGACCTACCGGTGCCCGGAGCATGGGTTTCGATTGCCGGAGGAGGTGGACACGGCTCGCGCCTGCAAGGCATGCGGCCATCCGATCGAGATCGGGCGGATCGAGAAGATGTCAAAATCGAAAAAGAACGTGATCGATCCCGAGGACCTCTTGACGCGGTACGGGGCCGATACGGCCCGACTGTTTTGCCTGTTCGCCGCCCCGCCGGAAAGAGATCTGGAGTGGTCTGACCAGGGGGTGGAGGGATCGTTCCGCTTTCTGAGTAGAATCGTCCGTCTTATTGAGGACCAGGAGACGCCCCTTAAACAACCTTCCACGCCAATACCCTTCCAGAGGCTCGTTGCAGGTCGCGACTTGTACCGAAAGGCCCAGCAAACGATCAAGCGAGTCACAGAGGATATCGAGGAGGAGTTTCACTTTAATACGGCCATCAGCGCCCTTATGGAGCTTGTCAACGAGATGGGCCGCTTTGAACTGGTTGGGCCTGCGGACGAAGCTGATGAGCGGCGCTTTGCCTACAGCTATGCCGTCGAGACCCTTCTGCTGCTGCTGTCACCCTTTGCGCCGCATCTGTGCGAGGAACTCTGGGAACGACTCGGTCGCAGCGGAAGCATCTTTCACGCGGCCTGGCCGACCTACGACCCG
>NZ_JAQUOY010000014.1 GCF_028716865.1 Candidatus Methylomirabilis sp.
CCTTTCGGGGGCTGCGCCGGTGGTATGGCTGACCAGGGGCCCCGCCGGCGCGGGCGCCCCGATATCGCGCCCGCGCGACGGTGGGGACGGCATGGCGGATGTGTTACCCATGTTTGACAGGACTACAGGCCCCTCAACTGAGACCGCCCCCTATGGCGCGATTGGGACGAGACCCGAATCATGGTCGCTCGTGACTAAAGAAACCTCGCCGTGTCGTATCCGGTAGACCATATCGGCAGACTTCACCATGGCAGGCTGATGCGAGATGGCCAGAATCGTCAGCCGATCCAGCAGGCCGCGGAGCGTTCGGCAGATCTCCGCCTCAGTCTCCGGGTCGAGCGCGCTGGTCACTTCGTCCAGGATCAGCAGTTTGGGCCGATGCGCCAGCGCCCTGGCGATGGCAATGCGTTGTCGCTGGCCTCCTGAGAGCGTCAAGCCGCGCTCCCCAACCGAACTGTGGATCCCGGAGGGCCGAGCCATCACAAAGTCCCAGGCGCCTGCAGCACGCAGTGCAGCTTCGGCGTCAGCCTCGCTCAGTTCCGGATCGCCAAGCGTCACGTTCCGCAGCACTGTGTCGTGAAACAGGAAGGTCTCTTGTGGTACGTATCCGATCATCCGCCGCCACTGCCTCAGGTCAACGGTGTCCAGCGACAGGTCGTCGATGAAGACATGGCCTTGCTGCGGACGCAACAGACCCGTAAACAGATCCGCTATCGTCGTTTTCCCTGCCCCCGACGGCCCCATGATGGTAGTGAATGATCCCATCGAAACGGTCAGCGACGCATTCCGAAGTACATGATGTTTTCCATATCCAAAGCTGACCTTGTCCAGGCAAATGGCCTTCTCGAAGTGGGGGAGAAGACCTCCTGGCGCTGTTTCACGGTCACGGGTCGCGTCGTCGATGGCCGCTTGCAACGACCAGAAGGCGCTTTCCAGGGTTCGCATTCTCTGGTATTGCCGCTGTATCTTGGCAAGGCAGGTCAGCAATTGAGCGAGAAGAAGGATCATAATCATCACGATACTGAAGGGCATCTGCCACCGGCCAAGGGCCACGTAGAACCCGACAGCGATGATGATGGCCAACAAGACATCTTGGGAGGAACTGAGCGCCTCCGAGCTGAGCACTTCCCGCTGGAATGCCCGGTTTAATCGCTGGGTGTCAGATCTAAGGGAGGGACCGATCAACTCTTCCCTCGCCATGGCTTTGAGCGGTTTAATGGATTGAAGGCTATCGGTTAAACAGGCGAGAAGGGATTTTAAGAGTTGGGTCTGGCGAGTTCCGGCTCGATGCGCCATGCGGATGAGACGGCTGAGTCCGTAGAGGATAGCGATTCCGGGAACCAGAAATGCCAAGGTCGCCTTCCCCGCGACAACAAAGACCACACCCGTATACACAATAGCCTGGACAAACAGGGTCGCCCCCTTGGCACCCTCATAGTACGCCATTGAAGCCCGCATCGCTTCAGTACCCACCGCGTTGGCAAAGCTTCCGACAGGTTGGCGTACATAATACTCCCACCGAGCGGCCAGGAGGGCATGGAGCAGGGAGAGTCGTAGATCAGTGGCGACGTGCGTGACCGTGTAACCGACCTGGGTTTTGGCCAACAGGGTAAATGCCCCTTTGACCGCCACACAGAGGACGATGACAATCAGCAGCGTGCCAACAGTCGGCCTCAGCCCCACGACCGAAAGGGATTGTGTCAGGACCTGCTGCGCTCCGAATAGCTGAGAACCGGCCCCCTGGATCTTTTCGTCGGTCGCCGCGCTAAGCATCGGAAGCAGCATGAGGAACCCGACCCCCTCCGCAATGCTGGCGAACAGCAGAGAGATGAGGGTGAGTGCGCTCCGTCGCGGATACTTCCGGACGATGGTGCTTAAAAAGCGCATGGCGACACGCAACAGTTCCGAAGATTACACTTCACAGAGGTGTACCACCGACGATCGCTTCCGGAGAATAAAGATCTCGATTTTCAGCAGTCGTTTTCTCAAAACGGCTAGGGTTGGGGAAAAGACGTTCCAACATATGCGTGAGGTAGGATCCCCAATCAAAGTGCTCATTGTATTCGCAGTCATTTAGACACAGAAACTTCGGACGATGAGATGGCGGTGTGTTGATGAGGGCTCTTGATTTCCGGAGTAAGCGGCTTATGTTTTTTCTAGACATCAGCAACCAATTTTTGTCGAAAATAGGCGTGGCAGCGCTCCTGTAAATCGCGTAATAAAGCAGCAAGGCGGCGACGTCAATGCTTTGTCGCGATCGAAACCTCTCATGCATCGCAGTAGACACCTCTCGCGGAAACCTGTCATGTATCTCATAGGCAATCGATTTCGAGTGTATCTGAATTTGATGATTTGGATAATTCCAGAGATAAAAATTCTTCCGAAAAGGCCGCAGCCGTATCCAGTGCCTTAGATGTATGCGAGGCCTATAGAATTTCCCCAACTCTACTTCCATGAGGTGACAGCTATTCACCATTTGCTCAGAAAATGGATCGTGTTCTGGGTCGCGAGGAATATGGACAAGATTTGTTTTGAAACCCACACGCATCTTCGCATTTCCAACAAGGAAATCTTCAGCAGAGACATCATTGAGAAAGAACATGTCATCATTTGCATATAAAAAAAACTCAGACAGTCCGCGAATTCTATGCATGACGGTCTCAATGGCATTAGAAGAAAAACATGGCAAGCAGCTGCTATCCGGGAAAATATCTTGATGGTCAACAACAAATAGACCCCCAGCCTCTGGATTCAGCCAAGTCGGTCGCTGCTGGTTTGTAATAAGGTATATGTTTCGGATGAAGGGTGCGTGCTTTGCTACGCTTCGCAAGCTGTATTTGAGCTCATCATGATTCCTAAATCTCGCAGCGAAAGGGGTCGGAGTACACCCACCGATTGTTTTAAGCGCTTCAATTTTTTTGGCTTGCCATACTGGATCTGTTGAGTCCACCCATAAATACACCAGATCGATCTCGTTTAGCATTCATGCTACCTCCTTCGCTCTAGCCAACAATGCTCCTGAAGCCACCTCCAGCAGGCCAGTCAATCTTAGATCGTCATCCCCCCTGTTGCGCGCGCAGCACCTGATGAAATGAGTAGTGGTTGACGGGAAAGCCGATGCGCAATGTATCTGCTCAGGTTGTGATTACTCGCGTGCAACCAAAAAACCGTAGGTGCTTCAGGCGGCGCCACCGGATGCTCCCAGGCAGCCACTCGTGATTGCGGATTCTGCCGCCTGATGTCGCCGCCACTGCTGGAACATCAGGACGCGCCACAGCAACTTCCCACGGTTATGCATTCCCGCAAGGTGTTCGTGCCAGCGTGCGCGGACAAGTGTGGGGTCGAAAAATCCGTCCTCGGCGAGTCTCCGTTCATCGAGCAGCTCTTCCGCCCATGTCCGCAACGGACCCCAAAGCCACGCCTTGATCGGCACGTCAAAGCCCCTTTTCGGGCGGTCGACCAGCGCCCGCGGCACGTACCGGTAAAGGACCCTGCGCAAGAGCCGTTTATTCTCGCCTGCATCCACATATTTGAGCGCCGGCGCCAGGCGCCAGACGTATTCCACGACGCGATGGTCAAGCAGCGGCACGCGAACCTCAAGGCCGAACGCCATGCTCGCTCGATCCACCTTGGTCAGCATGCCGTCCGGCAGGCGTGTCATCATATCGAGGAAGCCGATGCGTTCCATAAAGTCTGGCAAGGTGACCTCTGTCGTCGCATCCTGCAGAAGATCCGGCCGTTCACGCGCGTCAGACATGACAGCGGCCGAGTCCTCCAGTGGGCAGACCACCTGACGATAGAGGTCGCTCTCAGTTGCCCCCACGAAGGTGTGTGTCAGCACACTCCTCCGATTGAGCGAAAGCTTATGACGGAGGAAGACCGGGAGAACGCCGGACAGCATCGCGCCCCCTGCCAGGATCCACTCTGCGGCAGCCGTTGTGGCGCCCGCTGTGGCGCCTCGCAGCGGCATGGGGAGATACCTGCCAGCCTGTGCAAGGGCCCGCGCCTTGTAGTAACTTGTATAGCCTCCGAGCAGTTCGTCGCCACCATCGCCTGAGAGCGCCACGGTGACATGCCGCCTGGTCAGCTCCGAGAGGAGCAGGGTCGGGATCTGAGAACTGTCGGCGAAAGGCTCGTCGTACCAGCGCGGCAGCTCTGGGATGATCGCTAAGGCCTGTTCGGGTGCGACGTACAGTTCGGTGTGCGCGGTGCCGAGATGCGCCGCCACCTCGCGGGCGTGGCGCGCCTCATCGTAGCGTGGCTCCGCGAAGCCGATCGTATAGGTGTTGATCGGACGGCTGCTCTGCGCCTGCATCAGGGCCGCAACCACAGACGAATCGATCCCGCCGGAGAGAAAGGCGCCCAGCGGTACGTCGGCCGCCATGTGACGGCCGACGGTGTCGCGCAGCAGGGATTCGAGGCCGTCGACGGCCTCCGCCTCGCTGATGTCGAGACGATTGGCCGCGGCCGCAGCAGCGACCTCCCGTGCATCCCAGTAGGGATGGATCTCCGGTGCGTCAGCGTAGGGTAGCACAAGGAGGTGGCCGGGCGACAGCTTGAAGACGCCGCAATAGATACTATGCGGTCCCGGTACGTAGCTGTAGCGAACGAAGGCGGCAAGACTGTCTCGGTCGATCTCTGGCGCCCAGCCAGCATGCGCGCGCAACGCCTTGAGCTCAGAGCCGAACATGAACAGGTTGCCAAATCGGGCCCAGTAGAGCGGCTTGATGCCGACTCGATCACGCGCGAGCGTTAGCGTCCGCGTTGCTCGATCCCACACGGCAAAGGCGAACATACCGTTGAGCCGCCCAAGCGCGGTTTTGACGCCCCACTCTGCGCACGCCTCGAGGAGAATCTCACTGTCGCAGTGACCGCGAAAGCGCCGACCATGGGCCTCAAGCTCGCGTCGGAGCTCGGCGTGATTGTATATCTCGCCGTTATAGGTGAGGACAAGACGCCCGCACGAGGAGACCATCGGCTGCCGCCCCGCCGGCGAGAGGTCGAGGATAGCGAGCCGCTGATGCGCCAACGAAATCCCTGCCGCCGGATCAATCCAGACGCCGGAATCATCGGGTCCCCGGTGGCGTAGGGTCGCCGCCATCGCCGCGCCCGTCGCCGCTAAGTACTCGGCCCCTAGTGCGCCGCGCGTATCAAGGAATCCGGCAATGCCGCACATCTACGTCTCTGTCCTGAGATTACTATTCGGATTTCTACGCTTCAAGACGGATCGCTACGATTGTTCAGACGCCCTGCGAAGATAGGGTGAAGTGCGATCAACCCCTTCACGATCAGTTGAGCGCCCAACCTTATAGCCTCACGGGTTCACCATCGTGGAAGGCCCGTCGATCCCGTTGTGCCTGCATGATTGCGAATCCTGAGCTCGCTATCATGATTGGCCGGCTCTACAACTGCGCCGAGCTCTCTGCGGCGTTACGGAGAGAAGGTTGCCTTGACGGACGCAAAGGCCTTTGCAACGCGGTCGATCTGGTCAGGGGTGTGCGCCGCGCTCACGCTGCATCGGAGCAGGCTCCCGCCATCGGGGGCGGCTGGCGGCAGAATCATGTTCACGTATACGCCTTGTTGGAGGAGACTGTTCCAGCAGGCGATCGCTTCTTCCCCTCCGCCGAACCGGACTGCGATGATCGGACTGGGTTCGGGGCCAAGCCTGCATCCCAACTCTTTCAACGAATCGTACAATCGCCGCGCGTTAGCCCAGAGCCTGAGACGTAGCTCCGGTTCCGTTCGGAGCCTGCGTAAGGCAGCCCTTGTGGAAGCGATGACCGATGGGCAGGGTGACGCGGTGAAGATATACGGGCGACTGGCATACCGGATCAGTTCCATCTCTGGATGATCCGAGACACAGAACCCGCCGGTAGCGCCCAGGCTCTTACTGAAGGTTCCAACAATAAAATCGACGCTGTCTTCAACGCCGGCCTCTTCGGAGCGCCCGCGGCCTCGCTCGCCCAAGACTCCAAGCGAATGGGCCTCGTCCAGCAGCAGATAGGCGCCGTGTTCCTGTTTCAAGGCCGCTATCTCCACTAGCGCCGCTCGATCTCCCAACATACTATAGATCCCTTCGGCGATGATCAGCGTATTGGCGCAACGCTTTCCCAGGCGTGTCAGGCGCTTATGGAGGTCGGCGGTATCGTTGTGGCGGAATCGAATGATCTCCGCGCCGCTCATCCGGCAGCCATCATAGATGCTTGCATGGCAATCGGCATCGATCAGGATCACGTCTCCCTGGCCCGCGAGCGCCGAAATGACACCCAAATTTGCCAGATAGCCGGTCGAGAAGACATCACACCACCGACGCCCATAAAACTCTGCCAGCTCTTTCTCTAATGCAAGGTGTCCGATAAAATTGCCATTCGCCATTCTGGAACCGGTGGTACCGGTCCCTTGCTCCCGCACGGCGCGTGCCGCTGCCTCAATACACTGAGGATCGAATGTTAACCCAAGGTAGTTGTTCGTCCCTGCCAGGATCATCGGACGGCCGTTCACGACAGCTTCGGTCGGCGATAGGAGCCGTTCGATTGTTACCCGAAAGGGGTCTTCACTCACTTTCGTCAGTGCCTTGCGGGCATCGGCCAACTGTCGGAACTTCTTCAGGAGAGCCATCACCGGTGCTCCATAAGTTGCTCGATCTGCCGGGCGAAATCTCCGATGGTCCGTACGTCCGGGACGATGTTCAAAGGAATGGAGATGTCGAATCGTTCCTCCACCTCAAGCAGAAGTTCCATAACCTTCAGCGAATCGAGATCGAGATCGGCGACAAGTTCGGTTTCCTCTGAAAGGGCCTGTCCGTCCTGCCCATGCGGCCGAAGGATCTCGTAAAGTTGCGGCAGTATCGTCTCGTAGCGAGCCATCTGTGAGTCAGCCTGAGATGAATGAAATTATGCGCCCACCTCTCGCCCTGGCAACGGAAGACCAAGAGTGAGTCGCAGACCTTCTTCCAAACGCACCGCCGGCGCCCAGTTGACGACCCGGCAGAACGGAGCGTTGTCGCAGACCCAGTCCTGGTGTCTGAACTCCCGCATCTTTCCCGGGGTGAACATCGGCATGTATCCTATTACAGATGCCACCATCTTGTTGAACCTCGCGGCGACATCCAGAATCAGCTCCGGCACCTGGAAATGGACGACCCGTTTTCCCCGAAGCTGCCGGAAGGTCTCGACGACCTCATGCCAGGTGTACCCATTGGGATGCCCATCATCCAGCTCGAACGCGCGTTGCTCTCGGACATTACAAAGCAACCATTGTATCACGGCCTCTGCCAGGTCTTCCACGTAGAGCAAGGAGAATCTGGCATCTTTTCGACCCAATATGGGGGCGAATCCCTGCAGCATCAGGCGAAGCAGGGGGCGCATCGCACGGTCCTCTGGGCCATAGACCACGGGAGGGCGAAGCGCGGTCCACGGGAGTCGATCGGTCACTGCAGTGAGGGCAAGTTCCCCCATCCGCTTGCTGGCTGCGTAGGGTGACAACTCCGGCTCTCGAGCCGCCAACGATGATATCAGCAGAAATCGGGGCACGGGGTTCCGGCTGGCGGCAATATGGGCCAGCCGCGAGACCGCTTCAACGTTTGTTCGATAAAAGTCGGCCTCGGTGATTCCGCGCACCGCCCCGGCGCAATGGATCACGGCGTCCGCATCGCCAATCAGGTCTTCGAGGCAGTCAGGGTCTTCGAGTGTACCCAGAACCCACTGAAGTGATGTGCCCGCAAATCGAGCGGCCAGAGACGGTGAACGGAGCAGCGCGCGGACGCGCCATCCTCCTTGTATCAGCCTCCGGGCTACAGCACTTCCGATGAATCCCGTCGCTCCCGTTAACGCGACAACGTCGCGCATGAATCCGCTTGCTGGTGGGGTTGCTGTGGGCGGGTTTCGGCGAATCCGTTTCGGCTGTGGAAGAACTGGGCTACGTTATTGCGGTTCAGGAATTCTTCCCGGGTCTTCGATCGGGACAGTTTCCCGGACGACGTGCGCGGCAGCGTACGTGGAGGAACGAGTTCAACAAAGCAGTCGATGGCGAACTGCTCGCGGATCAACCCCTGCAACCGATGGATGCATTCGGCTCGCTTGGCGGCATTCAGCTCCCGGTACTGGACGACCATCACGGCTAACTCAGTCCGGTTGGGAGCCTCAATCGAGAACGCGCACGCGTCGCCTATTCTGATTTCCGGTAATTCCTCGGCGAGATGCTCTAAGTCCTGAGGCCAGATGTTTCGACCGTGAATGATAATAACATCTTTCTTCCGACCAATGATGACAATGCTGCCTGCCACGAGATAGCCAATGTCTCCGGTATCCAGCCACCCATCCGAGGATAAGACCTTCCGAGTTTTTCCACGATCTCCGAAGTAGCCGGACATGATGTTGGCGCCTCGCGCAAAGATCGCGCCGGCGTGGCGGTCCGGAAGAATCTGACCCTGCTCGTCTCGCACCTCGACCTGGATCCCGGGAAGCGCCGAACCGCAATTGACAAATCGACTCACATTCGTCCCGTCCATTTCCGACCCACACCCACGCCCATTGAGCGGTATCGCCACTCTACGTTCGGATAAAGGCGTCTGCTCAATATGATCAATAGTAATCCCTTCACCGAGGGATGCAAAACTGATGGCGAGGGACGCCTCTGCCATACCATAGCAGGCCAAAAATGCGCTTGGCTTAAACCCGCTCAACGCGAAGGCTGCCGCAAACTCCTCCAGGACATCAGACCGAATCGTTTCGGCGCCTACTCCCGCAGCTCGCCACGCGCTGAGATCGAACTTGCCGGCATCATCCCTTCTCAAACGTCTCGCACACATCTCGTACCCGAACGTCGGACTGAAGGAGATGGTAGCCCTTGTCTGCGTCATCAGGGACAACCACAATCGGGGTCGCATGGCAAAGGACCGCGTTTTCAGGTAATCTACTGAAACTTGGCCCACCATCGGCGCAAGCACGAATCCGACAAGCCCCATGTCATGATAAAAAGGCAACCAGGATACCGCGCGATCTCCGGGACAAATCTTGAGACCGTGCGCGAGAATACCTTCCAGATTGGCGAGTACCGCGCTTTGAGTGATCATCACCCCGCGGGGAAACAGAGTGCTTCCCGAGGTGTATTGGATATAGGCCATCTCCGTGGGGCCCAAAGGTTCCAACGCTTGCGGGGCTTCCGGAAGGCATGTGAAGGTTTCTACGGTCCCGATATGGTCCAACTCGAGACCCTCGGCAGCCTCGCTCAGGAACGGAAAAAATTCAGGCCCAGCCACCGCGACGGACGGCTGGCAATGCGCCAAGAGCGCCCTGAGTTGGGCAACGTACCTTTTGTGGCCGCTTATCAGGAGCGAAGCCGACAGCGGGACAGGCACGAAGCCGGCATACTGACAGGCGAAAAAGAAGCGTTGGAAATCCGGGTCCGTGTCCGCAACGATCGCCACTCGAGCACCTCGCTCAAGTCCCAGGCTCAAAAGGCGACACGCCAGCGATTGTGCCTGTTCTCGAAGATCAGCATAAGGCAGGACTGCGTGCAGTTCACCCTGGTCTCCATAGAAATTGCATCCAGTTTCTCCCCTAGCTGCATAATCCAGAGCCTCGGCCAACGTGGAAAAGCCACTGATTCGAAGCGGCACGGTATTCTCGGTCGGCGTTGGTCCTGTTCTCATCCTCCCCTTACCCCCTCTATGCACTACGCCGTTGCCTGAAAAGTCCAGCCTCTCGACACTGGCGCGACCCCTCGCGTAAACCCAAGAAGGAGTCGAATCGGCCGAACTGCGCCGCCACTCTTATACTGGTCAAGCTCACAAGGCAACTCGCCATGCGCATTCTGCCAAGCAAGAGACGGCAGATATCCTCGCAAGCTTGCGGGAAGGACACTGGCATCTCGATATCTGCAGCAGGCAACTCTCGCACGAAACTCGCACTAGTGACGATAAGCATTGAAAGTTTTCATTACGTCATAGATAATGATGGGCACTCAAGCTAATGAATAGACCTGCCTGCCCCCGCCTCGAATAGAAAACGTTGCATTATATACAAGACCTGGGATCTTTTACAATAAGAAAGTGAGTTGAGCTTAAGCGTGGCATTGACACAGCAACCCCTCTGCGGTACAGGGGTATTGGATCAGAGCTTCGCAACCCGTATACCAACCGGGAATCTCTTATCATGCGAGCAGCGCTCGAACCTGTACGCATCGAACCGATAAACGGATCGCGGGACCTTCGACGGTTCATTCGCGTCCCCTGGTCGGTCTACGTCGATGATCCCGCATGGGTCCCTCACCTGTTTCTCGAGCGACAGGAACAGTTTTCTCGGCGTCACCCGTACTTCGCCCACGCGCACTGCTGCTTCTGGCTCGCCTACCGTGGGATGAAGCCTGTCGGCCGGATCAGCGCTCAGATTGATGCGTTACACGAGGCGCGGCATCAAGATGCCACCGGATTTTTCGGCCTGCTCGAAGCCGAGGACGAGGCAGAAACGTTTCACGCGCTGTTGAGTACGGCGGAGACCTGGCTGCGTGACCAAGGGATGGTGCGCATCCGCGGCCCATTCAACCTGTCGATCAACCAGGAGTGTGGGTTGCTCGTGGAGGGGTTCGATACACCTCCGATGATCATGATGGGCCATGCCCGTCCGTACTATGCAGATCGGCTCGCGGCCGAGGGATATCAGGGCGTGAAGGACCTGTTGGCCTATCATATTGTCACCCATTTCACACCTCCAGCACTCATGCGGACCGTTTTGAACCGAGTTGCAGGCGTCGCACGAATCCGGCCGTTGCGCCGGTCATGCCTGAGCGAAGAGCTCAATATTCTTCGAGAGATTTACGAAGATGCGTGGTCGGCCAACTGGGGCTTCATTCCCTTCACAGAGGAGGAGTTTCGCCACCTCGGATACAGCCTGCGACTGCTGGTTGAGGACGAGTACGTACAGATTGCGGAAGTGGATGGGGAGCCGGCCGCGATGATCGTCGCCTTTCCGAATGTCAATGAGGCAATAGCCGATCTTGACGGACGTCTATTCCCGCTCGGCTGGCTCAAGCTCTTGTGGCGGCTTAAGGTCAAGCAGCCGAAAACGGCCCGCGTCGCCCTGATGGGTGTGCGCAAGCGTTTTCAGGCGAGCGCGCTGGGAAGTGCGCTCGCTTTCATGCTCATCGATGCCGTGCGCGGCCATGGCATCAGGCGTGGAGTCCAGGCGGTTGAGCTTTCCTGGGTGCTGGAGGATAACAGACCGATGCGAAATATGCTGAGCATGATCGGGGGGGTTCCCTACAAACGCTACCGAATCTATGAAAAGGCACTGAGATAAGGAGTGGACTGCCGTTGATCCCGATTGCCCTCGTTTGTCATCGTCGGGCCGGCTGTTCAACCTTGTCCTCTGAAACAGTACGCTTGTATAGCTTACCGATCGTGCGGTAATATGGCTCCTCATGAAACAGCAACGAATCGAAAAAGCCATTATTCTTAGCGCCGGCAGCGGACGGCGCTTGCTGTCTCTCACCGCAGAGTTACCCAAGTGCCTTCTCCCTGTAGATGCCGACCATCCGGTGCTCGAACTGCAACTGCGTATGCTGGCGCAGTGCGGTATTCAGCATGTTACCGTTATGGTGGGTTTTGGCGCCAAAAAGGTTGAGCGCTTCCTTGCCACCCATCCCATAGAGAATCTTGAGGTTCACACCCGTTACAACCCTTTCTTTAGGACTACCAACACTCTGGTCACATGCTGGCTGGCGATTCCAGAAATGACAAAGGACTTTATGCTGCTTAACGGCGATACTCTTTTTGAGGTGGAAGTCCTACGTCGCGTGCTCACCTCCGACAAGGGGCCTGTGACTTTGGCCATCGACCAAAAGGCAGAGTACGATAAGGACGATATGAAGATAGTGTTGGACAGCGACGGACAACTTAAAGCGGTGGGGAAGGTGCTGGCGACGTCTAAGATCGATGGCGAGTCGATTGGCCTTATGGTGTTTAGAAACAAAGGGGTGGAGGCCTTTCGGGCCGCATTGGATACGGCTATACGGGATCCTGCGAACCTACGTAAGTGGTATCACGACGTCATCAGCACTATGGCTGGTTCGTTGTTGGTAGGGACCGAGTTCATTGAGGGACTCTGGTGGACGGAAATTGACACACCAAAAGACTTTGCGAAGGCACGCTCATATTTCGTCCGCGAGCAGGCGGTACCTGAACGAACAACGGTGTTCTCATCGGTAGGAGATTCTTAGCGCTTGGGCCGGCCACCCAGATCAAGCAACACTTGCAGATATTGGTCAGTAGCACGGTCCACAGAAAACATGGCAGCCTGTGCGCGTAGCCTCTCCGGGTCTGGCGGCCTCTCCAGCACCGAGAGAATGGCCTCAGTCAGCGCCGCGTCGTCCCCCACCGGTACCAGCGGGCCGTAGGCGCCGCCGTCCAGGATCTCCGCCGGGCCGCTCGGGCAGTCCGTACTCACCACCGGACAGCCACAGGCCATGGCTTCAATCAGCACGCCGGGGAGCCCTTCCCAGGCCGAAGATAATACGAAGACCGAGGCCCGCATCATGTAGGGAAAGGGATTCGGCATAAACCCCGGCAGGGCCACATCGGAGGCTACGCCAAGATCCCGTGCTAATGCCTCTAATGTTGGGCGTTCTTGCCCCTCCCCCAGAATAATGAGCCGTGCCTTCCGCACCTCCCGGACTCGGGCAAAGGCCTTCAGCAGAGTCGGGAAATCTTTTTGAGTTGCAAGCCTCCCCACTGCCAACAATACTGGCGGGCTGCCTGGCGCAAACCAGGGATGGTCCAATGGGGCGCGCATCTTCTCTTGCAGCTCAGGCGTCACCACAGGATTATAGATCGTGGTGATGGACTCACGCGGCAGATTTGTAACACGAGCAACGTCATCCGCAACGCCATCCGATACAGCGATAATGGCGTCGGCCCAGGGATAGAAGCGGCCTGCCAGTTGCGGTCGGAAGAGTGTTGTTTTCCCGTGTGCGTATGTGGCGGGTGGGCGCAGAGAGTTGCTGACCCTCACCACTAACCTTGTTCGGGCGCGGGCAAGATACCGCGCCCACAAGGCAGCATCATTGACATGGTTCGCTGCTGACAGCACAACATCCGGCTGTTCGTGTCGTAGGTAGCTTGCCAAAGCTGCGACGCTCGCTAATGCCCATCGGGACTTATTCATTGCTGCCCATGGCAAGTGCCTCCAGCGGTGATCGAGGGCCACCAGGCGCACCAAGGGAGAGAGTTCCTGGTAAAGAGTACCTTGTGAACAGGCCACCACAAGATCAACCTTGTGGCCTCGAGTAGCAAAGGCGTGGGCAAGGGTCAGCGTACGCCGCTCTGATCCGCTTCCAGAGAGGCCGTAGACGAATACGGCCAGGTGCCTGCTATCTTTATTCATGCGAGATAGTGTTCTTCGGTTGCTCTCCTCTGCATGGCCCCAGCAACAGCTCCAGATAGCGGTCGGCGGTATGATCCACGGAGAACAGGGCTGCCCTCGTGCGCAATCGGTTCGGATCCGGCGGCCTCTTCAGCACAGAAAGGATAGCCTCAGCCAGCGCTGCATCGTCCCCCACTGGCACTAGTGGGCCGTAGGCACCGCCGTCCAGGATCTCGGCTGGACCGCTCGGGCAGTCCGTACTCACCACCGGACAGCCGCAGGCCATGGCTTCGGCCACAACGTTGCCGAACCCTTCCCAAGCGGAGGACAGCACAAAAACCGAGGCTCGTACCATGTAGGGGAAGGGATTGAGCACAAAACCCGGCAGGGCCACATCAGCGGCCACGCCTAGTTGTCGCGCCAGCCTCTCCAACTTCGTCCGCTTCTTTCCCTCCCCGAGGATGACGAGCCGCGCCGGACGTATCGCCCGCACCCGGGCAAAGGCCTTGAGCAGGGTCGGAAAATCTTTTTGAGCTACAAGCCTCCCCACTGCCAACAACACCGGCGGGCTGCCTGGCGCAAACCAGGGGTGGTCCAATGGAGCGCGCATCTTCTCTTGCAGCTCAGGCGTCACCACAGGATTATAGATCATTGCGATGCGCTCACGTGGCAACCCTGTGACGCGAGCAACGTCATCTGCCACACCATTCGAAATGGAGATAATGGCGTCAGCCCAAGGATAGAAGTGTCGTGCTTGCCAGAGTTCAAACCGTTTTTGTATGTTCACAGCGGGTCGGGACAGATGGGTGCCGATCCTTATGACCAACTTTGTTCGGACGCGGGTGAGAGCGCGCGCCCACGGGGCGATGACATTGACGAGATGGCAACATGACAGCAAGACCGCCGGCCGCTCGCGTCGTAGATAGCGCGCCAAAGCTGGTATGCTCGCCAAGGTCCAGGGGCCTTTCTTAACCCATGGCAAGTACGTCCACCACGGATCGAGGGCCACCAGGCGCACCAAAGGCGATATTTCCTGGCGAGGTGGATCTTGTGAGCGCACCACCACAAGATCCACCTTGTGACCCCGAGCCGCGAAGGCGTGAGCCAGGGTCATCATCCGCTGCTGTGCCCCTCCTCCAGACAGGCTGAGAATAAACAGCGCCAGGTGCCGGTGATCTTCGGCCATGTTAGTTCATAACCCCAAGCAACACTAGGTCTCCCACAGAGGGCGTCTGAAAACAAAAAAGAACAGATTCTGCTTTAAGCTTGCCAGGGCTCCTCTGCTCAACGGCGAGCGCCAGAAGTGTTTCCACGCTGCCCACCCCATGCCGCCCGAAGCACGCCAGCACGCGGTAACCCATAGCTGGCCCACCAGCCTGGCAAACGCCTCTGTGGGATAGCGCAGGACGCGGCGGTTGACCTTCTGCAGCTTTTGCAACCAAGCGTCGGCCCATTCCAGATACTCTCGGTCCGGCGCGAACTGCAACTTAGTCATGCGGGGGAGAACAAAGTGACGCTCTAAGTCGGTCACGGTAAACGTGACCCCAAGCTCAGTAAGCTGTGCGCTCGCGATCTCCTGGTTCTTAGCCTTCATCAACTGTGCCTTCTCACGCCCAAGGTTACCCGCGTGTGTCCTGCGATGCACGAGGGTCTCTGGCAGGTTGCCGAGTTTAGAGTTCTTGGCAACACGCACAAACAGGTCAAAGTCTTCGCAAACCGCGTACTGTTCGCGGTACCGATACTCCCGCAAGACGGCGGTCCTGGCCATGATCGAAGAGTTGCAAAGACTACATCGAAACAACAGCCGCGATTGCAACTCTCCTGGCGAGACAAATCGTCTCTTATCCCTGCTCAAGGATCGGCCGTTCTCATCCATCTCCGTCGCCCAGGCCCCCACCACCGCAAAGTCTTTGTGGCGGTCAAGAAAGGCTACCTGTTTCTCCAGCCGGCGCGGATAGGCCCAGTCATCACTGTCCAGCATGGCGATGTACTCCCCACGGGCCAGATCAATGCCCCTGTTGCGCGTCCTCGGTATACCGAGGTTCTGCTCATTGCACACCAGCCGCACACGGGAGTCCGTCGTATACGTCCGCAGGATCTCCACGCTGCCGTCAGTGGAGGCGTCGTCGATGAGGAGGAGTTCGAAGTCGATGAAGCTCTGGGCAAGGATGCTCTCGATTGCTGTGGCGACATACCTCTCGCGGTTATAGACCGGGATCAGGACGGTGACTCGAGGTGAGGTGCCCATATCAAAGACCTTCTACTCTCGCACTGTTCATAACGGGTCAGCACGCCGGCCTGACCGTGCGTCAGATATCCCGAGGTAGGTGTCTGAAAGCCAGCAAGAGAAGATACATCCTCATCCTCGACCACCCCTCTTTGCTCAACGGCGACTGCCAGAAGTATTTCCAGGCACTCCAACCCATACCGGTCATGGTATGCCAGCACACCACAAACCATATCTCGCCCACCATCTGTGCCAACGGACGTTCGGGATAACGCAAGGCATGTTGATTGGCCGCTTGCAGCTTGAGCAACCAGGCGTTGGCCCACTCGAGATACGTACGGTCAGGGGTCGACTGTACTCTGTCCATGCGCAGCAGGAGAAAGTGTCGTTCCAGGTCGGCAGGGGTGAACTCAACACCCAGCTCGGCAAGCTGAGCACTCACAATTTCCAGGTGTTTCTCCTTCACCACCTGCGCCTTTTCACGTGTAATGCCGCTGGCATGCACCCTGCGACACAGCAGGATGTTGGGCAGATTGCCGAGCTTATATTTTCTGGCAAGGCGAACAAACAGGTCAACGTCTTCGCAAACTGCGTACTGTTCGCGGTACCGATACTCCCGTAAGACGGCGGTCCTGGCCATGATCGAAGAATGGTGATGACAGTAGCTAAACAGCAGCCGTGACTGCAACTCTCCTGGTAAGACAGGCAATATTTTGACCCTGCTCAAGGATCGGCCGTTCTCATCCATCTCCGTCGCCCAGGCCCCCACCACCGCAAAGTCTTTGTGGCGGTCAAGAAAGGCTACCTGTTTCTCCAGCCGGCGCGGATAGGCCCAGTCATCACTGTCCAGCATGGCGATGTACTCCCCACGGGCCAGATCAATGCCCCTGTTGCGCGTCCTCGGTATACCGAGGTTCTGCTCATTGCACACCAGCCGCACACGGGAGTCCGTCGTATACGTCCGCAGGATCTCCACGCTGCCGTCAGTGGAGGCGTCGTCGATGAGGAGGAGTTCGAAGTCGATGAAGCTCTGGGCAAGGATGCTCTCGATTGCTGTGGCGACATACCTCTCGCGGTTATAGACCGGGATCAGGACGGTGACTCGAGGTGAGGTGCCCATACCCTCTCGGACGGGAGTTGAAACTTCTTTATGGTGAAAAAATATTGAGCGCCTAATGGCCACGCGTACGTCACCAGCATCCAGAAAAGAACATTTTTATAGCCAAGAAATGTTAAGAGAAAAATGTAAAACGTTCGAATGTCGCCTTTGATGAACGGCTGAATTTTTTGGAAGAATTTTAACCAGGCACTTTTCTGTGTTTTCAAGAAATCTACACCCATGGCTTGATGGCTGACATAGCCTGCTCGGCGCAGAAAGCGGTTATGAAAGACTACCGCCGTGCAATACCAAGCACACGTTACGACAGCAGCAAACACATAATTCAGCCCTTGTTGAGATTCGCGATACAGCGCAATTGTCAAAAAAGTAAAAGGAAGGCCGAATCGTAGATCGTCAATCAGCATATCGAATCGACCTCCGGCCTCCGATTCATAATTGCGCACGCGCGCCGTCTCACCATCGCACCGGTCTAAAACCCCTGCGGCGAATTGCCACACGATGGCGAATACAATCATCGCCCAGTATCGATTGACTAATAAAAATGAGGAGGACACCAGGAACAAAATAAGCTGGATCATACTGATCGCATTCGGACTAAATCCACGGCGAACAAAAAGAAACGTCATCGGTTTGGAAAGTTTGGAATTCACGAGTTTTGAAAATTCCCCGCTGATTTCTTTAAAAGCTATTCTCCAGAAAAATTCCGTGATCTGCTCTTTACTTTCCTTTCCGGTCACTTTCAGCCACCATGCTTTTTCCAGGAACCCAGTGGTAAGCAAATATTTTTCATTCCATCGTTGAACCATTTCAGCGAAGCTCTTGAAAGCTATATGTTGTAAATCCGATCGACGGCAAACGGCAATGTCAGTACTGATGACGCCATGTTGCAACTCGGCTGAAATCTCGACGGGGCGAGATGCAGCTAAGTCACACGTCGCATTCTGAAAAACGTCTTTGCTTAAAGCAATTTTTGTGAACGCGCTCGTGTTGTGAAAGATCACTTTGAATTTCTCAGTAAATGGCTCAGCAAACGCAACCTGCCCGGCATTCAGCCAAACATTTTTATAAGCGAACAGCAAAGGCTGTTTCTGTGAATGGAATTTCGCAGCCTGATCAAAGAATGTAGGATGTACGATTTTATCCGCTTCGAATATCAAAAATACACCATCCCACTTTCCGACGACACAAGAAATCTTTTTCGATAGCATTTCATCGGACCGCAATTCCGATACGTCATATTCAAGGGCAATCCGTTTTCGAACCGAAGTTATCATTAATTCAATTTTTTTCCGCTGACCGTCGGCGCAGATGATTTTAACCGTTCGTATGCCCGCCTTGGACATGGCTATCAAGGCGCGATTCAAGAGCGTTTCCCCGCCATATACAGAATCGTACGTCGCGCCGACGGGTTCTGTATTTAAAGCGATGAGAACCGCTTGCGTAATATATTTACTCATCATCCACTAAAACTCCGCAACTCAAAGCATGTTCTTCTGAAATGTACGAGTAAGGCTTCATCTCAAACCGACCAGCTTGGACCGACAGAACTGTTAGCGCAAAGTGCATGAAGTATTTTTGAGCCGATCTTCTTTATTCAAACTACTAGCCCGTTTGAGCGTGAAGACGATAAAGTAGATGAAAAATGCTGCGGTAATCCCAAGAATAATTAAATTAAAAAGTGTGATGTTGATAAACGACAAATGAATCGTTGGATTGCTGGCGAAATAAAAAACCGCATTCGCTCCAATAAGGATGACACGAACTTCCGTGGGGCCGATTTTACCGTAGGAAATTTTAAAAACGCCCGTGACTGCCGCATTCACATATGTGAGAATGCCAAGTTGTAAATAACCGACTAGCGCCAGCATAGCGTAATTAAAATCGACGAATGGCGATAATCCTAAACCGATGCAGACCAATGTTTGGGTCAATGTATCTACCGTATGATCAACAAAATATCCATACTTGACTCGTTCGATTTTTCGATACCGTGCCAGCGTACCGTCCAGACTATCTCCAAACCAATTGACGACGAACCCGAAATCAGCCAGCCATAAAAAATTCTTGTCGACATTGCTGAGCCAATACCCGGCAGTAATGATAATGCCGCCGATGACTCCGATAGCAGTGAGTATATCGGGATTGACCCACGCCGGCATATGCTGGGACAAAAACCGCAGCGCCGGTCTTTCCAATGGTCCGAACAAAATATCGTTAACGCGTTCGTCGGTTTTCTTAGTTGTACCCTTCATCGTGGTGGGTAATACATCCGACTGCCTACCCTCCTGCGGCTGAACAGCCCCATCGTGAAGGCGTGCCTTAGTCACTGGCTCTGGCGCTTCAGCCATAACAGGCTAGGGTCCTTCCAGCAACTTGCCGAGACGCTCCGGACTCACCTCAACGGGGTACTGGTCTGGACGAGCATCCGGATCACCAACGGCAACGTGGGGGGGATGAACAACACGATCAGGGCGATCAGTCATCGCGCCTTTGGCTACCGGACGTCTTGGACGTATATCGCAACCATCTCTCACTGCTATGCGGGTCTCCCACTACTGTGTCACTTTTAGGCGAGGAGCCAAAAAGAGCGGACTTGTGCAATCCAGTATCAGTACGATACCATAGAACCCCTTGGGAGGGATAGATCCAAGATGCGGAACTCTACAAAGCGAACTGGGGATCCCGGGGAAGCGGTCAGCCGTCAACGATAAGCGGCCAGCTTCTAAAGCGCTCCTTCACTTTACCTGTCCGCGGCGCAGGCAGGTCCGAGGCTGAACGCTTTACAGCCATGTTGATACTCGATCGATATCTGACCCGGGAAATCGCCAAGCCTCTGCTCGTCTTTTGTGGAGGGCTGTTACTGCTGTTTGCTAACTTTACCGCCATCCGGTACCTGAATCGGGTAGCCGACGGCACCATGCCCTTTCAAAGCGTCCTTCCGCTGGTCCTGGTCAGAACTGCGGTCGCACTGGAGATCCTGCTGCCGATCGCGCTCAACCTGTCGGTTGTCGTGACCCTTGGACGTCTCTACACCGATTCCGAAATGTCCGCTCTCTTTGGTTCCGGTATTAGTCCGATACGGGTCATACGCACCGTGATCGCGGGTTCTCTCGTCGTGGCGGGGATCGTGGCCTTGCTGTCCATCTACGTGCGACCATGGGCAAACGGAAACCGCTATCGTCTGGAGCGCCAGGCGGTTGCGGATATCGATCTGAACGATATGCAGCCGGGTCACTTCTACGAAAACTCCTCCGGCACTGTCTTATTCTTTCAACTGCGCGACCAGAGCAGTGGTCGAATGCAGAAGGTTTTTATCCAGTCTCGGTCGGAGGAGCGAGTTCGGCTCGTCTGGGCGGAGGAGGGCTATTACCCTGAACCGGTGAAGGCGGGTATGGGCCAGACCCTGGTTTGTTCTAGCGCCCAAATCTATGAGATCTATCGAGATCAGGGCAGGGTGAGACAGGCCACATCTGACGGGCTGGTTCTCGAGTGGGAGAAAGCACATGCTCCCTCGGAGGAGTACAGGCGAAAAGCCGCCCCAACCTGGCAGTTAGCCCGCTCAGATTCGCCCAAGGATATTGCAGAGTTTCAATGGCGACTGTCAACCCCGGTGGCTGCCTTTCTGATGGGATTGCTGGGATTTCCTCTCAGTCGTGCGAGGGCACGCGAGGGCAAGTATGCCAAGTTGTTCGTCTCGGTGCTGTGTTATGCCATATTCTATAACCTGAGTATCATGGCAAAGGCATGGGTTGAGCAGGAGGTTGTGAAGACCGTTCCGGGCATCTGGTGGGTCCACCTTCTCTTGGGGATCCTAGTTGCATACCTGTTGTGGAGACGAACAACGCATCCATGAGTACGATTGATCGCCATATCTGGCTCAGGGTGATCAGGGGCTATGCCCTTATGATGGCCGTCCTGCTGTCCGTCTTCAGCCTGATGGCATTTGTCAGCGAGTTGGACTCGGTGGGGCGCGGCACCTACACGCTGCGCGACGCGGTCTTCAACGTCCTCTTAACGGTGCCGAGCCGGATGATCGAACTGGCACCGGCAACCGCCATACTGGGAAGCATCATTGGCCTTGGAGAATTGGCGAGCGGCCACGAACTGATCGCCATGCTGGCCTTGGGCACCTCACCCCTGCGTATCGGATTATCGGTGACCGTGACCGGCATCGTCCTCATGATAGCAGTGGTAGGGATTCAGGAATGGGTGGCTCCGTCTACGGATCAAATCGCCTATACGCGTCGTATCCAGGCAATCTCGAATCCGGAAGCCCTGTCCACCAAACGGGGATTCTGGTCGCGCGATGGGCGGCAATTTATCCGGGTGCATCAGGTGTTGCCCGGTCGCGTTCTCTCCGACGTCGAGATCTACGAATTCGACGACCACGATCGCTTACGCCTGGTGACGTGGGCAGCGCAAGCCGATCCAAAGGATTCGCATCAGTGGGTACTTTTGAATGTAGTGCAACGAACGACCGAAGCGAAAGGGGTCGCAACGAAACACCTTGCCAGTCTTCCCTGGGCTGGATCACTGACACCAGCGCAAGTGGAACTGCTCATCCTGCCCGCCGAGATTCTGTCGCGTGCGGCGCTCGGCCGGTACATAACATTCCTGAAAGCAACCGGTCAGGATGTGGCGCGCCTGGAGATCAGGTTATGGCAGCAACTCACGATGCCCCTGTCGACCCTGATGATGGTACTCGTCGCAATCCCCTTTGTACTCGGTCCCCTTCGGAAGGCGACTGCCGGCAAGCGGATCCTTCACGGGTCGCTGGTCGGCGCTGCCTTTCACCTGGGCAGCCATTCCGTAGCCTATCTCGGGGCCATCATGCATCTGAACGCGGCGCTGACCGTGCTAAGCCCGCTGGCCGTGCTGGGTGGGGTAACCGTGTGGGTGTACCGTCGTGCACAGTGAGCCCGCCGCCGAGTCTGCCACCCTTATTACGTGCTGATCCTCTGCAAGAAAACAGTGGTTCCCTGGGGAGTAGCCGCGCGCCGTCGTTCGAACCTCCCATCCGTGAGACGATCGACATACCTCGTAGACATGATACCCCGCACGCTGTTCCGGCTTTCGACCGCGCGCGGAGGCAGAAGGGACTCCCATCATGGGGATATTGCCTCGTACCTCGGGAAGGTACAGCACGGCAGAACGATGGGTATGTCCGTACAAAACCATCTCCACACCGTGCCGAGCGAGAAGAGCCCTCAACGTGGCCCCGTCGGTGAGTCTTTTCCGCCACGCGACCATGGCCGCCATAGGGAGATGGTGGATGAGGAGGATTCTGAACAGACCCTGTCGGCGGGTGAGGTCGAGGATGTCGCCGAGTCTGTTTATCTGTGCGGCACCCAGGCTTCCGGTGGCGAAAAAGGGTGCGGACGGGTGTGCGGAGGTCACTCCAATCAGAGCGGTATGCCCACGCACACGTACGCTTGGAAAGAACGAACGACCCGGCGTCTGCTGTTTTCCGATCTGTAATCTCTGATCGGAGGCCATATAGGGCGTCCACAGGGCGAAGGTGTCCGCCCACGGAGTACGGACGTATGCATCGTGGTTACCCGGGATAACGGTCACGTCATTCGATGAACCAAGCGTCTCCAGCCATTGTCGGGCTTGTCGAAATTCATCGGGGAGGCCAATATGGGTCAGATCACCCGTAATCACGACATGGTCCAGCGTCAGCCCTTTCAGATCGTGAAGCAGGGCAGCTAAGACCTCAGGAGCGTGCTCGCGACGACGCCGGAGCCGCCAGGACAGATAACCGAGCGCGCGCTTGTTCAGAAGATCGCGGATCTTGACGTCAATCAGCGAAGAGAGATGAAGATCAGAGAGGTGGGCGACTCTGAAGATTCCGTTCATCGATTTTGCCATCCTGATGCGGAGCCATGTAAAGCGACAAATCTCTGCATTCCCTTATTGAGGAGTCTGCCCGATAAGCCCCCGTCTCCTGTTCGACCCTTCGATAAGCTCAGCATAACACAACAACCTCTTAGACCGCACTGAGAGCGGAAATAAAAGAGGGCCGTCAACCATACGCTCCAGAAGCGTTTTGACTTTCACATCAAATCTGGTATGGTGAAACGCAACGCATGATACCGGTATTGACGACACTGGCACTCTTGGCCCTGCAGGGTTCCGCCGCGGCCGCAGAGGAGGGTGGGATGCCATTGGGCCATCAGCTCGGGCTGGTCTGGGTAGTCCCATTCGCCCTGATGCTCCTGTCCATTGCGGTCCTACCGCTCCTTGCTCCACGCTGGTGGGAATCCAACCTCAACAAAGGGATCATGTGCGCTATCCTTGGGCTTCCCGTCTCATTCTACATCTTCAGGCTGGAGAGTGCACGCCTCGTCGAAACAGGGATTGAGTATGCGGCGTTTATCGTCCTGCTCGCAGCCCTGTTTATCATCTCCGGCGGAATTCACCTGCGGGGTTCGCTGCCTGGAACGCCTTTCACCAACACCGTCGTCCTGACGACAGGCGCCATCTTTGCAAATTTCATTGGAACTACGGGAGCCTCCATGCTTCTGATTCGTCCGGTCCTTCGCGCAAACGAGCGGCGTCGACATCAGGTGCATATCGTGATCTTCTTCATCTTCATCGTCTCCAACGTCGGCGGGCTGCTCACCCCCCTCGGTGACCCGCCGCTCTTTCTCGGTTTTCTTCGCGGGGTACCGTTCGAGTGGACGATTCGTCTGCTGCCGTACTGGCTCCTGATGATTACGCCGCTGCTCATCCTCTTCTACGTATGGGACCGGCGTTGGTTTGCAGCCGAACGAGCGGCACACCATGGGGCCACAATAGAGGAGTATGGGGTTCAGGAAAAGCTGAGCGTTGACGGCAAGATCAATATCCTGCTCTTACTGGGCGTGATCACAGTGGCTTTTGTGGTGGGGCGGTTCGGCACCCAGATCGGTTTGCAGTCTGAACATGCGCGTCGGGGAGGGCAGGTGGTGGGGATGGGCATCCTCGCAGGGCTTTCCATGCTAATGACGCGTTGGGAAACGCGCGCTGCCAACGGCTTTACCTTATCCCCCATTGTGGAGGTAGCAGTGATCTTTGCCGGAATCTTCGCGACGATGATTCCTGCCCTGGCCATCCTGGAGGCCCGCGCAGGCGAGCTCGGTCTCACGCGCCCATGGCAGTTTTTTTGGGTAACGGGATTCCTCTCGAGCTTCCTTGATAATGCGCCGACCTACCTGACCTTCGCGTCGATGGCCAGCGGCCTGATGGGAACGGAAGCCGCACGCCTGGGTCAACTTCTGCACGCCACAACCGGGCCCATGCATGGGGAAGCGCTCCTGACGGCGATCTCTGTCGGTGCCGTCTCTATGGGAGCGAATACCTATATCGGCAACGGCCCCAACTTCATGGTCAAGGCAATCGCAGAAGAGGCCGGGATCGAGATGCCTTCTTTCTTCGGGTACATGAAATATACTATCGGCATCCTCCTTCCCCTTTTTCTGCTGGTTACTTTCGTCTTCTTTCGCCCATAGCTTCTGGCGCTACCGCTCGCTCACCACGAAGTGGGCTCTTCGGTTCAACTGCCAGGCTGCTTCATCATGACCCATGGCAAACGGACGCTCCTTCCCGAAGCTCACGATCTTGATGCGCCTGGCATCGATGCCCGCCACCTCCAGGTAGTCCCTGGTGGCCTTAGCTCGTCGTTCGCCCAAAGCCAGATTATACTCCGACGTCCCGCGTTCGTCGCAGTGGCCCTCGATCGTGATCCGCTCCGTTGGATTAGCATTGAGCCACTGAAGATCCTCGTTGAGACGTGGCTGCGCATCCTTGCGAATGGCCGATTTATCAAAATCAAAGAAAATGTCCTTCAGTGGTGACTCCTTGCCTGCCATTGGTTGTTGGGCCGAGGGCGCTCCTGCTGCCGGTGGCTCCTGAATCGGCGCGGCAGGTTTTACCTCCTCCTCACCGAAAAACTCTGCAAGCTTCGCGCAGCTTGAGAGCAGAAATGCGACAGTCAACAGCAATCCTATGCTCGAGATAGTCTTGTGCCTCCATACTTTTCTCATTGCTTTCGCCTCCTCAACGAATAATCCCCGTGATAGAGCAACTCACAGTGCTCACCGCAACCTCGACGCCATTTACGCAACACAAATGGTGCAAAACCTCCTGCGGGCAGATCGAGCAAAAAATGGATAAGGACCAAAATAAGTTATAAAACTGTTTCAGAATGAAGGTATCTTTACTCTTCACCAGTAGGCTTGTCAATCGAATTTCTAGTTTTTGTACGGGGTACTCCGGAAGTGGGCACGTTGACTCGGTGGAAGGTACACGTAATAATGGGTTCGATGAGCGTAAGGAAGCGTAGATGATCAGGCTGCAGCAGGTTGCAAAGGTCTATTCGCTGGGCAAGGTCGAGGTGCGAGCCCTAGATGGGATCACGCTGACCATTGGGTCGGGAGAGTTCGTTGCGTTGGTTGGACCGAGCGGTTGCGGCAAAACCACTCTCCTCAACCTGATGGCCGGGATCGACCGGCCGACCTCCGGCGAGGTGTGGCTTGAGGGGGAGCGTCTGGATCGCCTGTCCGACGACAGCCTAACATGCCTTCGCCGGAGTAAGGTTGGGATCGTCTACCAGTTCTTCAATCTGCTTCCGACACTGACCGCCAGGGAGAACGTCGCTCTGCCGCTACTGTTGAATGGACTGCAGCGCAGCGACATCGAAGGGCGCGTTGAGCGAGGGCTGCAGCGGGTAGGGTTGATGCACCGCGCGGAGCACTGGCCTCATGAGCTGTCCGGCGGGGAACAGCAGCGAGTGGCCATAGCCAGAGCGATCGTGGCTGAACCGCGGGTTCTCCTGGCCGACGAGCCCACAGGCAACCTGGATTCGGTGGCGGGCGAAACGGTTCTGGATCTGCTCGCGCGGCTTCATCGAGAGCAAGGTCAGACGATTGTCCTGGCCACCCATAGCCAGGAGGCGATGAAAAGGGCCGGTCGGATCGTCTACCTGCGCGATGGAAGGATAGAGGGGCTCGAGGAGCGCTAACGTGCATACCTGGTCGATCATGCGGCTCACCGTCCTTCGCCATCTCTGGACGAACCCTGTCAGGGTGCTGGTAACCGTGACGGGCGTCGCCATTGGTGTCGCCACCTTTACCGCAATCCAGGCAACCAACGAGAGCGTCCTGCGCTCGTTTATGCGGGCGATCGATCTGGTGGCAGGTCGGGCCACGCTTGAGATTTCAGGCGGTGAGCCGGGAATCGACGAGTGGCTTCTGCCGGCCGTGCAACGGGTGGACGGGGTGTCGGCGGCCGCGCCGATCATGCAAACGGTGGCTTCCGTCGCTGATCGGCCGGGCGAAGCCCTTCTGTTGATGGGGGTTGATCTGTTTGCCGAAGATCCGTTTCGAGAATACCGGCTGGCTGATAGCGTTCGTCCGCCGGGGATTGAGGAGTTGCTCAGCACAGACGCGATCTTTGTGACTGCGGCATTCGCAGAGGCACATGGACTACAAAAAGGTGGAAGCCTGACCCTCTTGGTCGGATCGAAGCGGCAGCGGTTTACCATCAAGGGACTACTGACCCCACAGGGGCCGGCCCGTGCCTTCGACGGCAACATCGCGATCTTGGACATCGCCGCCGCTCAGGTGGCGTTCGGTAAGTTCGGACGACTCGATCGGATCGATCTGGTAACGGATGAGCGGGTCCCGCTGGATGAGATCAGTGCGCGCCTTGCGACACTCCTTCCCCCGCACCTGACTGTCCAGCGACCGGATCGCCGGAGCCACCAAGTAGAGAAGATGCTCAGGGCGTTTCGTCTCAACTTGACCGCCCTGAGCGCGATCGCACTGCTGGTTAGTCTCTTCCTGGTTTATAATGCCGTCTCCCTTTCGGTCCTGGAGCGGCGACGTCAGATCGGAGTCCTCCGCTCACTCGGGCTCACGCGCCGTGCAGTGGCCGCGCTCTTTGCCGCGGAAGGGATGGCGCTGGGGCTCCTGGGCTCGCTGCTTGGAATCGGCGGCGGGCTGCTGCTTGGCGGGGCGCTCCTACAGAGCGTCTCAAGAACGGTCTCGACCCTCTATGCCTACCTCCGGGTGGAAGAGATCGAGGCTAGTCCGGGCCTTCTGCTTATGGCGCTGGGGTTAGGAAGCGTCGGTGCGCTGCTCGCCGCCATCGCGCCTGCCTTTGTGGCAAGCCGGATCGCGCCGAAAGACGCCATGCACCTCGGTTCCTTTGAGAGGACCTGGATGCGCCGCTCCCCGCTCGTGCTCCTGTGCGGCCTCCTGCTGCTCACTGCCTCGTTCCTATTGACTCGCCCGGGTCCGGTTGGCGGCGTTCCCCTTTTCGGCTATCTCTCCTTGGCCTGCCTCGTCTTCGGGGTTGCCTGTTTCACCCCCCATCTCTTACGCCTCATCGGGGCGGGCATCCATGCTCTCTGCGGAGGGAGGCGGGCGCCACTACTCACACTTGCCGCCGGCAATCTCTCATCGCAGGTCGGGCGGAGCGCGGTCGCGGTCGCCGCCATGATGACCGCCCTTGCGATGCTGGTTGGGCTGACCCTGATGATCGGCAGCTTCCGGCGGACGGTGGAGCTGTGGGTGGAGCAGACGATCAGGGCCGATCTCATGGTGTCGCCGGCGGCCCGCTTCGTCAAGGGAAGTCAGGCAACGCTTCCCGACACCTTCATCGAAGGCGCCGCTCGAATCCCAGGGATCGCTGCCCTTGACCCGTTCATCGGCCAGCGTATCGAGCTGTTGGGGCAGGAGGGGCTGCTCGCGGCGGGTGACTTCGAGGTGGTGGCGCGATACGGCAAGCTCCTGTTCAGGAGGGGGGAGTCGGCCACGATCCTTCAGCGCGCAAAGGCTGAGGGTGGGGTCATCATCTCAGAGAGTCTCGCGCTGTCCAGAGGACTCACCGAGGGGGACCGATTGCCTCTTTCTCTCCCTTCAGGCCGGGTCGAGCCTCCGATCATCGGTGTCTTCTATGACTACTCAACCGATGGCGGCAAGGTAGTGATGGATCGGAGCCTCTGGACGAAAACGGGGGGCGGGCACGGAGCCGACATCCTGGCGATCTATCTGCAGTCGGGCGCCGACGAGGCCGCGGTGCGGCAGCGGCTTCAGGCGATGGCGGGCGAGGATGGCGCAATCGCGCTCAACTCGAATCGAGCGCTGAAGGCCAGGGTCCTGGAGATCTTTGACAACACCTTTGCGGTAGCGCGCGCCCTGGAGCTGATCGCGATCCTGGTTGGCGTGCTCGGGATCTTCAACGTGTTGTGGGCCTCGGTCATGAGTCGCCAGCGAGAGATCGGCGTCCTACGGTCAGTCGGAGCGACGAGGACACAGATTGCCCGGATCGTCCTGGGTGAAGCGGGGCTCCTTGGCCTGTTAGCCGATCTGCTTGGCCTGCTTGCCGGCATCGCGCTGTCGCTGATCCTGATCCACGTCATCAACAAGCAGTCATTTGGCTGGACCATTCAGTTTCAGTTCTCCTGGTGGGTCGTCATGAAGTCGTCGATCATCGCGTTCGGCGCGGCCCTGCTGGCCGGCTACCTGCCCGCACGGCGAGCGGCCCGCATGAACGTCGCTGCAGCGGTGGTATATGAGGGTTAAGGGGTTCAATGTCTGGACAGTGGCGCTCCTCTGCCTCCTCATCGGGACTGTGGCGCCGATAGAGGCGGCCTTCCGGCAGGCGCTTCCCGGTTATCGATTCGCCTTTCCGCGGGACCACGCCTCACATCCCGACTTCAAGACCGAGTGGTGGTACTATTCCGGCCATTTGCAGACTGCGGACGGCCAGCGGTTCGGCTACCAACTGACCTTCTTCCGCGTCGGGGTCGATCCTGCGCTGCGGGGCGATAGCCGATCACGCTGGGCGGTTTCCGACCTGCACCTGGCCCACTTTGCCATCTCGGACCTCACGCACCGCCGCTTCCAATACTGGGAACGCCGCAGCCGCGGCGCCCTGGACTCGGCCGGCGCCTTGACGAAAGAGTTCAAGGTCTGGAACGGCTCGTGGGAAGCCAGTGGAGACGGGCAGGTCCAGCGTGTGACCGCTCACGTTCCAGGATATGCGATCAATCTCACCCTGACCCAGACGAAACCGCCAGCAATCCACGGCAGTAACGGCGTGAGCCAAAAGGCGGCGGGGCTGGGCCATGCCTCCCACTACTACTCGCTTACCAGGATGGCCGTCGAAGGAACCTTGACCGTCGCCGAGAAGCGGCAGGCTGTGGCCGGCTCAGCTTGGATGGATCACGAATTCGGGAGCAGCCAATTGACCGCATCGCAAGTCGGCTGGGATTGGTTCGCGATCCAGCTTACGGATGGCGTCGAGTTGATGCTGTATCAACTCCGCCTAACGGATGGCCGACCCGACCCCTGCTCTAGCGGCAGCCTGATCCATCCGGATGGACGCATTGAGCATCTGCCCTTGAGCGCCTTCCAACTCACGCCACAAGAGGTCTGGCAGAGCCCGAAGAGCGGTGGCCGATATCCGATCCGGTGGCGGATCCAGGTCCCCAGTCGCCGCCTCGACCTGTCTGTGCGGGCGGCGTTTCCCGATCAGGAGCTGGACACGAGAGGCAGCACCCTCGTGACCTACTGGGAGGGGTCGGTGTCAGTCGTGGGGACTGCGGGTAACCGACCGATCACCGGCGTAGGCTACCTCGAAATGACCGGTTACGCCGAGCCCTTCCGCCAGCCGCTCTAATGGGGAAGGAGCGACTGCCCTATCTCGGTCGGCCGGTTCGGGACCAGAAGCTGGTCAGCGCCACGGCGAGTCCGGAGTTCTGCATTCCAACCTCGATGGCAATCGTTCGGCAGATGGTAGGATCGAGGCCGAGCGCTTTCGGCACAACATACCCGCCAGCCAGCCCCAGGAGATTATGCAGGACTACGACGATGATGATGGGTAGAGCGAGGGCGGAAAGCTGCGGCTGATTCAGCGCGACAACAATGATGCCGATAATGAACATGACGACTCCCAACAGTGGCACGATCGCCCACGTGAGTGGGATCAGCGGCGCGGGATAGACGACAGCGGTGGCCGAGATGAGCACCGCCCAGAGCGGGAAGAGTCCGGCAATACGATCTATTCGGGTTCACACCGTTACTTCGTGTGCAACCCTGGTTAAACCTTCTCTCGCTACAGCTTTTCTGATAGGGTAACGTAACGCGAACACAGATCAACCCCTCTCTCAAGAAAGGAGTAACGTATGGAACGCACTCTCCGAATTCTCTTTCCCGGCTTCGTCCTTGGTTTCCTGGTAGCCCTACCGGTCCTTGCAGGCGCCGGACCGATCGCGGAGCGGCAGGAACGGCAGCAGGATCGCATCGCTGAAGGGATCGCGAGCGGCTCACTCAATCCCAAAGAGGCTACACGCCTCGAAGCCGAACAGACCAAGATCGAGGCCGAGAAGCGGGCCTTCTTGCGGGATGGGAAACTCGGACCTCGTGAGCGGGCCAAGCTTCGACGAGACCAGAACCGCGCGTCCCGTCACATTTACAAGGAAAAGCATGACTGAGTTGTTCCGTCTTATGATCTCATCCCGGAAATAGATCCGCTTTCCCGTAACGAGGTCGGTCTTCTTCTCCGGCACGTCAGCAAGAGCCACATTGAAGACCTGCCCATCATAGGCCGGGTCGATCATCACGTAGTCCACCATCGCCCGCCGGTCATCGATCTTTAGCTTGAGAATCCCCGTCTGCTGTTCGAGGCGTTCGATGATCGTCGGCGAGATGCAGTCTCCGATCTGCACCACTATCCTGTCCCCCTTGCGGGTGACCTTGACCTCCGCCGTGGCTGGCTCGTGCCGGATAAATCTGCCGTATTTGAGGTCGGGTCTGGTTTCCAGTTCTTTCTTGAGTTCCTCCAGATCCAGCGGCGACCGAGCCCTTGCGCTACTACCGCCACCGTGCCGGATTCAGGTTGAATTAATTGACTGTTGGCGCTATCTATTATCCTAAGGCATCATCCTATGCGCATTAGGTCGTAGGCGTTGGCTCGTCCAACCCAATCGACCGTTCAGGTGAAAACGGCCTAAACGCATACAAGAACTGCCTGGTGATACTCCCTACCGGATAGGCATGATCGGCTACACCGCACTCGCCCGGTTCGTCTCGCGTGAGATAGGCCGTTCCGAAGATCCAGTCGAAGATGGAGAAGTTGTTGCCAAAGTTGCAGATCTGATATCGATGGAGGCGCGAATGATGCCAGCGGTGCATTTCGGGACCGACGAAGAGGTAGATTAGGAATCCGATCCGAAGGTTCAGGTTCGAATGGATGAACATGCCGAAAAAGGCGTCTACGGAGGCCCAGATCAGCATGGCATGGTCAGAAACGCCCAACACTAAGAGTGGCAGGAGGTAGATGGTGCGGTCGAGCAACTTCTCAACCGGGTGAAATCGCGCCGTCGATAACCAGTCCATTTCAATCGAACTGTGGTGAGTCTCGTGCAGACGCCACCACCACGTGTAGCGATGCTTCAAGCGATGCAGCACATAGAAGAGAAAATCGAGCACGAAGAGCAAGACGAGTGCCTGCACCCAGATCGGTTGATCGCTGAGTACATTCATCGTGTAATCAGGTAACGTCTGGTGGGCAGCGTAGGATAAACTGACTGCCAACGTGCCATTGATGACGATTCGCATGAGATAATAGATTGGGATATAGAATAGGTCGGCGAGGATGCCTTGCCGGAATATCGGTTGAGGTCGAAGCGGAGCCAGGCGCTCGGCGAGAAAGAACACGAAGGCCATTGCAGTAAAAATGAGAAGCAGCATCTGCGTCACCTCCACCTGTGCGTGGTGGCCAATGTACTACGACTCTTAGATCGCCGCAACAGGAAACACGCAGCGGAGGGAGTCTCATCGCCAATAGGGATTTGTCATAGTGACAATCTGCCAGAAGACCGTGAGGTGTTAAACGGAAACGGTAACAGAGGAGTTCGATCCTATGGTACTCTTTGATCAGCCTCTTGAAGACTGCGCCGCGGCTATGGAGGTCCGAACGTGAACAGGTTACAACACGGGGAGCGAGTCTCAATCGGGATTATAGGGTGCGGCCATTGGGGGCCAAATCACATCCGGGCCTTCCTGTCCCTGCCAGGGGTGTCCGTCTCCTGGGCGGTTGATCAGAGCAAGGATCGTTGCAGGAGTATTGCCGTGTCCTTCAGGCATGTTCGCGTTACGACGGACGTGCAGGAGGTTCTGAACGACGGGGGGGTTAACGCCGTCGTGATTGCTACACCAGCCGAAACTCACTGTGAGCTGGCAATCAGGGCCATCGAGGCTGGCAAGCACGTGTTATGTGAAAAACCGCTCGCATTGAGTTCGGCTGAATGTGAAAAGCTGATCGTTGCTGCGGCTGCCCGAGGCGTCGTCCTAATGGTTGGCCATGTCTTCCTGTTCAATACTGGCATCTTGAAGCTAAAAGAGATTATCGATTCCGATGGGTTAGGGAATCTCTATTATGGCTCGGCAATCCGAACCAACCTCGGGCCCATCCGTAGCGATACCAATGTGTCCTACGACCTAGCCTCTCATGAGATTTCCATTTTTAATTTCCTCCTTGGTTCAACACCGCTTATCGTCTCAGCGCGCGGACAGGCATTCCTGAAGCCAGGCATCGAGGATGTGGCGTTCATCACCTTGACCTACCCGAAAAGCATTATCGCTGGCATTACGGTCAGTTGGCTCAATCCACAGAAGGTCCGCGAGATCACGTTAGTTGGTGACAAGAAGATGGTGGTGTGGAACGATCTGGCGTTGAGCCCTGTGGCGATTCATGACAAAGGTACAGCACAGGAACCTTTCTACGATAGCTACGGCGAGTTCCAGCTCCTCGCACGGGAAGGCGATGTGACGATCCCGAAGATCCATACTGAAGAACCGCTTAAGCGCCAGGCCCGCTTTTTTATCGAGGCGATCAAGACGGGGACCGCAACGCTTTGCAGTGGAAAGTGTGGATTGGCAGTGATTCGGACGCTAGAGGCCATCAATGAATCAATGCTGAGAGGTGGCTCGCCTGTGGCGATCGAATCCAACAGGATCGGCGAGGGAAGGAAGACGCTGTGAATCGTTCAGGACTGGTTTTCATGCATAAGAAGGCACTCGTCGAGACTGATCGCATTGGGGAGGGCACACGTATCTGGGCCTTTGCGCATGTCATGTCGGATGTGACTATCGGGCGTAATTGTAACATCGGAGACCACGTGTTCATCGAATCCCACGCCACACTTGGCGACAACGTGACAGTCAAGAACGGGGTCTCGATCTGGGAGCATGTCCACATGGCCGATAACGTCTTCGTCGGTCCAAATGTTACGCTGACAAACGACCGCTTCCCACGGCGCAGCGAAACCGGTTACCGGGCGGAAGAGACCTGGATCGAGGAGGGGGTCACGATCGGGGCGAATGCCACCATCCTCTGCGGTATTCGACTGGGTCGTCGAGCCTTTATTGGTGCCGGCTCGGTGGTGACGCATGATGTCGCCCCACACGCCTTAGTCTACGGCAACCCTGCGCGCCAACGTGGATGGGTGTGCTTCTGCGGCCGATCGCTCAAATGGAATAAGGGGGAGTGCTTAAGTTGCGCGATGTGCGGCCGTCGGTACGATGTGACGGAGTCAGGTGCCAGGGAGGTAGTCTAGTCACGATGGCGCGCTCAAGGCTAATCGGAGACGCTCGCATTGTGGCCATCCCGATTGCGTTTAATGAAGAGTACGCGATCGGGCGTGTGCTCGACCGCTTTGTAGGCACAGAGGGGGTAGATGTTGCGGTGGTCGATGACGGGTCAACCGACCGCACGCCAGTTATTATCGGCGAGAGAGGAGTGACCCTCATCCAGCGAGCCAAGTGCGGTGGAGCCGGCGCGGCGATCCGTACGGCCTACGTCTGGGCGCGAAACCAGGGCTATGAGATCTGTGTGATCATGTCCGGTAACGATAAGGACCGCCCCTGTGAAATCCACCGCTTGGTCAATCCGATTCTGAGTGGTAAAGCGGACCTTGTGCAGGGGTCCCGCTACCTTACCGACGGAACCCACGCCAATATGCCGCTTCATCGCCGGATTGCATCGGGATATATCCATCCCTTGGTGTTTTCACTAGTGGTGGGGCGCCGGATGACGGACACGACGAACGGATACCGTGCGGTGCGACTGTCGATGCTAGCTGACCCTAGAATCGATCTCGACCAACCCTGGCTCGAAAAATATGAGCTCGAGCCCTATCTGCTCTTCAAAGCGATCCGACTTGGGTATGCGGTGCGTGAAGTGCCGGTGACGAAGATCTATCCGCCCCCTCCCATGCGCTACACGAAGATGACACCCGTAGCCGACTGGTGGAGTATTCTGCGCCCGATCATCATCCTCGGGCTGGGCCTCAAGAGGTAGAGATGGAAGCGACGATTCCGTTTGTCGATCTCAGGGCGCAGTATCGCTCGATTCGCGATGAGGTGAGAATGGCTATCGAGCGTGTGCTGGAAAGCGGGCAGTTTATTCTGGGAGAGACAGTAGAACAGTTTGAACAACACTTTGCCGGCTATCTGGGCACCACACACGCGATCGGCGTAGGGAGCGGACTGGACGCCTTGCGTCTGGCCCTCGAGGGCATCGGCGTCCAGCCTCGCGATGAGGTCATTATCCCAGCTAATACCTACATCGCGACGGCCCTTGCGGTCTCGGCTGTCGGGGCGACGCCTGTCCTGGTGGATTGTCTGGAGGACACGTATCAGATAGATCCCGAGCTGATCGTAACGGCGATCACACCTCGCACGAAGGCCATCATCCCTGTCCATCTCTACGGCCAGTCGGCCAATATGGCCTCAATCACGGCCGTAGCCAAGGCATATGGCCTTGATCTCATCGAAGATGCGGCGCAGGCTCACGGGGCCCGCTTCGCTGGCTCGTTCTGCGGAACGTTGGGACGTGCCGGGTGCTTCAGCTTCTATCCAGCTAAGAATCTCGGTGCATATGGCGATGGCGGGATGGTGGTCACAGGTGATGATGAGGTGGCTCAGCGCATACACCTGCTGCGCAACTATGGCCAGCGGACCAAGAACGAGCACGTTGTGAAGGGGATGAATTCGCGGCTCGATCCGTTACAGGCCGCAGTGCTCAGCGTGAAACTTCGGTATCTTGACAGATGGAATGCACGGCGGGCTGCCTACGCAGCACGATACTCCCAGGCGCTGGCCGGTCAGGGTGTGCGCATTCCAATGATCGATCCGCGTGGAACACATGTCTTTCACACCTATATTGTGCGCACATTACATCGGGATGAACTCCAGGCATATTTGGCCCACAGGGGTATCCAAACTGGTATCCATTACCCACTTCCGATCCACCTGCAGGCGGCCTACCGGGAACTCGGGTACCGAGCCGGGGCTTTCCCGGTAGCCGAGCGGGTGTCACGGGAGATCCTTTCATTGCCCATGTATGCCGAACTGACCGAGAGTCAGATCGATCTTGTCGCCAATGCGGTTGTTGCCTTCACCAGCCAGAAGCGCTAACCCTCACAGTAGGCCAAATGGCTGACGCATGCCCGCCATGGGACGAGATGGGCAGCTTCATCCCTGCACTGTGTGGCGCGATGGCGGCGATGGAGGGGAGCGGGCGTATTGCCGACAGGGTCACGCCGAGGCACGATCAGGAAAAGGGGAGATGCTTGTCTCGCAAGCCATTGATTTTGCGGCTTGGCAGAGCTTCCAGCCTATCACGGTGGTTGCGCTCAGCGACCCAGCCATTCCAAGCAGACAGAGGCTGAACGGCAAGCCTGCATAATAGGCATATGCGAACCAGAGATCCAGCGTATCGATAAGCTTCTCGCGGTCGGCTTCGGAGAGCGGGATGCGAGTGGCTCCAGCGTCTACCTGGAGCGACGGTTTTTTGCCATTCAGGAATGTTCGCCAGTTATGCAAGGCCATTGTAAGCTGTCCCCACGCCGGCGAGTAATTGGGCACGAAATGGGCCTTATACAGGAATAAGGGATCGGACGGGGTTGTCCGATAGGGGAACTCACCGATGATGCGGTAATAGGTCCCGTAGTACACCGAGATCCCACCAAACTGAACCAATAGCCCAGCAAGTGTCAGGGCAAGAAAGATTCGTCTGACGGCTGCCGACCCGCTTTCCAACAACGACCCGCTCGGTAGGATCAGACATGGCAGCACAAGGGTCAAGTATCGCGGTCCCCAACTCCCCTCTCCAGCCCAATCTCGGTACTGCGCGATGACCAGAAGGTTAACCGCAAAGAGCCCGAGCAGCAGCCACGCCTCACGCGCTCGGCGCTTAGCCAGGAGGTTCGATGAGATCAGCCCGAACAGGGTGACGGGGGCGTAGAGGAAGAGGCTTTTCCCCGAACTCAGCAGGAGACCATACAACCCCACAAATAGGGGCGTCGAAAAGGCGTAAAGGCCCCGATAGCCAGTCTCCAGAATCGATCCAAACCGCGCGTAGTTATAGCCAAAAGCGAGTCCCAGGAATGCTACCACCGGCGCCGAGAAGAGGATGAGACCCCTTTCCCAACGGTCTTTCTGGGTGCTGCTCAACAGATACCCAGCGAAGATGGGAAGATTGATAATAAATACCCACTTCGTGAGGATGCCACCACCGCAAAAGCCCCCGGCGTACATGAGCCGTCTTGGGTCGGCGTCTCGGCTGTAGGCGATGAGGTGATATACGGTCCCCAAGAGACAGAGGGTCTCGAGGGGTTGGGCGAGGAACGACTTCGTGGCGTATACGATAAAGAACGTGCTGAAGGCAAAGGCACAGGTGAGCTGCAGTGACACCCGGGAGGAAAAGCCGAGTCGGCGCGCGGTAAAGGCGAACAGGACGCAGGCGAGGGCGCTAATGACGGCATTGACCAGGGAGACGCTCCCTTTCAGGACGAGTAGACTCAGATGCGCCGGAACAAAGGTGGCAATTAGTTTCCCCAGGAGGTAGAAAGGAATTGCGACCACCGAGAGGGCAATGCCATAACGTGAGTAGTCCTTGCCGCCAACCCCAACTGCCACGTTCTCACCGCTCACCGAGATTTCGCCCCGCTCTACCATTGCCTGGGTGACATTAAAAATCGTAACCCCATCGCTAGAGGCGATGATTCCGCTGGAAGCCGACAAAAAGACCATAAGGAAAAAGACAAACAGTAGCAAGGAGGGCACTACGCCTTGGCGCTGCCCATGCTCTTGCGATCCGGAACGAGGCTGCAACATGACGGCATCATAGGGAACGAGCGCAGTGGGTGTCAACAAGAGAATAGCAGGCCGAGCCAAACTCAACTACAATGGCCGCAAAGGAGCAAAGCGAATGCCCCCAACGCGTGTGATCATCGATACCGATCCCGGCATCGACGATGCCTTGGCGCTAATCCTCGCCTTCGCCTCTCCAGAGCTATCTGTCGAGGCGATCACGACCGTGGCCGGCAACGTCCCGGTGGCGCAGGCGGCGCGGAACGCCTGCCTGCTGCTTGAGGTGGCGGATCCGCACCCACGACCCCCGGTGGCCAAAGGTGCAGCACACCCCCTGATACGGCCGCTGCGCACTGCCGAGGACTACCATGGTGAGGACGGTCTGGGGGAGTTGTCCCGTTTCAAGACAGGGGAAGGGATGCCCCGGTACCCAGAACCACAACAACTCCTCGCGACCCAACCCGCCCCAGCCCTCATCGCCGAACTCATCAGTGCCGCTCCAGGGGAGATGGCCCTGATCTGCCTTGGGCCGCTGACCAATCTGGCGATGGCGATCCAAGCGACCCCGACGCAGATGGCCAAGGTCAAAGAGATCATCATCATGGGCGGGGCGATCCAGGCGCCGGGTAATGTGACACCGGGGGCGGAGTTTAATCTGCACACCGATCCAGAGGCTGCTAGGCTCGTGTTTACCTCCGGCCTGCCGATTACCCTCGTCCCTTTGGATGTCACGCAGCGAATCATGCTCAGGACGGAGTTGATCGACGCGGTAGTCCGGCACATCGACAGTCGCGTGACCCAGTTCGTCCGCGATACTACCGAGCGACTGTTTGGCGTTGAACAGGGGCGGGCGGGGTGTGCCGCGATCCCGCTCCATGATCCGCTCGCTGTCGGTGTCGCGATCGATCCATCGCTCGTGACGCGCCGGCCATTGCATGTCGAGGTAGAGACGGGCAACGGGCCATCTCGCGGAATGACGATTGCCGACAGGCGCCAGATCAAAGAGGAATGGAAACAGACGCCAAACCTGCAGGTGTGTATGGAGGTGGACGCCGGACGGTTCATGGCCCTTTTTTTAGAGCGGATATGCCGGCCGCTTGCCTAAGCCAACAGGTTGTCGTGATCGGCAGCGCAAACCTTGATCTGACCGTCATTGCCTCCCGGCTACCGCGGGAGGGGGAGACGGTCCTCGGCGGAGAACTACTCCTCTCAAACGGCGGCAAGGGGGCGAATCAGGCTGTTGCGGCGCTCAAGGCCGGAGCCGAGGTCCGGTTCCTGGCAAAGGTCGGGCGTGATCCATTCGGTGACCGGATCTGTCGAGACCTCGTCGCGGCGGGGCTCCCGGCCGATGGTCTGCTCCGGGACGAGTCGGCTCCGACGGGCGTCGCCCTGATCGTTGTCGATCGACAGGGGCGGAATCAGATCGCAGTGGCGCCTGGCAGCAATCAGTTGCTCCTGCCTGTAGTCATTGAGCAGCACGAACCCTTCCTGGCCCATGGGACCGTCATGCTCGTGCAGCTCGAGATCCCGATCGTTACCGTCGAGCGGGCGCTACAGTTCGCCAAGGCTCACGGGATGACGACGATCCTAAATCCGGCGCCGGCATCCGCTTTATCGGACGATCTTCTCCGTCACGTCGATCTGCTGACACCGAACGAAACCGAGGCCGAAGCCTTAACAGGGATCGCGGTCTCCGACCTGCCCAGCGCTGCGGCGGCGGCCAAGGCGCTGCTCTTGCGCGGCCCACACGTTGTCATCGTGACGCTTGGAGCTCAAGGGGCGCTGCTGTGCACGGCATCGATCGTGCAACATCTACCGGCTATCCCGGTGGCGGCGGTCGATACGACCGCCGCCGGTGACGCGTTCAATGGTGCGCTGGCTGCGGCCTTGGCTGGGAAACCTCAAACCGACACGCTTCGTACAGGCCGATTACGGGTATTAGAGGACATCGTGCGCTTTGCGAACGCAGCCGGCGCCCTGACCACGACCAAGCGCGGCGCGCAAGAATCACTACCCACAAAGGCCGAGATCGAGAGGCTATTGGCAGCAAGACCTTTACCATAAAGATTTCATGGGAGGCCGGACCGACTAGGACAGGGGTGTGCTCGAGCGAACACGGACAGAAGTCAGGGAGAAACGCTGGGCCGAAAAGAGATAGACGAGACGGGCTGTCGCCGGGCTAAAGTCAGCTAGGGCTGCGGGAAGGCGATGATGATCGAATCCAGCGAGAGGACCCGATACTCCTCGTTGTTCCTGTAGAAATAATGCCCCTCCACACCTTCGGAGGCCTCCTCGAAGGCGACAATCGCCTCTGGCGGCGGCATCTCCCGGAAGGAATTCGACCCTTCGTCAAAACCGTCGCCGGCCATCACAACCTGGCCGTATCGGATGGAGGCGCCACGTGGGCAGTGAACTGTCAGCGTATCCGGCGGTTCTCGAAGCATCCGGACTACCAGATTGATGCCATAGACTTTAAACGGCGGGCATGAAGCCAACCTTTCGCTCATGTAATATGATATAACATAATGGGTGGCCTAAGGAAAGTAGAAAATGGCGCCGATTTCAGGCGCTCGTATTCGTGGCTGAGTGAACGGATGGAACAGGATTGAGGTGATATGGCGCGCGAGATCTCCGCGGGGGTAATCCTATTCAGGCAAGCGCCAGAGCCGCACTACCTGCTCCTCCATTACGGGTCAGGCCACTGGGACTTCCCCAAGGGACACATCGAACCTGGCGAAGATGCGCAGCAAACGGCCATACGTGAGCTGAAGGAGGAGACCGGAATCGCCGAGGTCTCCTTTGTAGATGGCTACAAACAGACGCTCCGATATTTCTTCCGACAGAAAGGGATCGGGATCTTCAAGACTGTCATCTACTTCCTTGCAGAAACGGATCAGTCCGAGGTCAGCCTTTCCCATGAACATATCGGTTTCGACTGGCTTCCTTATGACCTCGCCATGAGTCGGCTGACCTTCAAGAACTCCCGGGATCTCCTAGCCAAGGCCCATACCCACCTGCAAACAACCCAGTCAGCGATACGAGGCGATCGATAATCATGCCTTGTTGCCTCGCCCTCTGAGTACTCAGGCTAGGGTCGCGTCCACCGGCCAGAGGCGGAAACAGGGCAAGAAGGTCCCCATCCTTGAGTGGAGTATCTTCGTCGACTTGGAGGCCGTTAATGAGGATCATCGTGGGGCGCGGCTTGGGAATACCGAGTTGGTCGACCACCTGTCCGACCGTCGCCCCATCGGCACACTCCATGGTCGCCTTGTGGCCCTGGGAGCCTTTCGGCAGGTACTGAGATAACGCGGCGTACAGCGCCACCTCGATCTTCACACCCTACCGGCCTTTTTGATCGCTCGCAGAACAGTTCCCCAGCGGATGGTGGATGGCGCCAGGTGGTCCGGCTTCAAGGTAAAGGTTGTCCGGGTCCGGATCATGTTGTGGAGGATCCCAGCATCCTCGAAGTCGCCCACCAGCATCGCGCCCACAAGCTGTTCCCCTGTGAAGATCAGCTTGCGGTAGGTCTGCCTTCCGTCGTCACGGACCTCCCGAATCTGATAGCCCGAACCAACCTTTGGATTCCACAGGCCGATTGAGGCGATCGGGGTGTCAATGACTGTCGTGACGTTCATGGCCATTGACCCCTCATATGCGGTGGACACCCCGGCCATATTCAGCCCGGCAATCCTGCCTTGGTTCAGCGCTTCAGGCCAGATGGCGTTCACCGCTCGCTTGCCGCTGAACATATCTACCGTCTCAGCGACGTCGCCCGCGGCATAGATCCCATCCAGGCTGGTCCGCTGGTAGGCATCCACAAGTAGACCGCGGTTCATCTTCACGCCGGTCTCGCTGAGAAAGTCGAGGTTGGGCGCGACGCCAGCAGCCATCACCAGAAGCTGGCACGGAAACACCTCTCCACTGTCAACCTTCACCCCGGTGACGTGACCATCCTTGCCCAACAGTTCCGTCGCCCTGACGCCGCACCTGACCGTTACCCCGGCTTCCCGAAGCGCTTCCTCCGCCATCACAGCCGAGACCGCGTCGGCCATGGCCGGCATCACGTGCGGCATCTGTTCGATGACGGTTGTCTTCAGACCGCGACGAGCAAACGCATCCACCACCTGAATCCCGATCAGGCCGGCGCCGATCACCACGGCCTCTTTCGCGCTGGGGATCGCCGCGTCAATCTGTTTGGCGTCATGGTTGGTGATGCAGGGGTAAATGCCTTGGAGATCCGTCCCCGGGATCGGTGGCATCACAGCGTGAGAGCCCGACGCCACCAGCAGGTTGTCATAGGCCAGATTCTCGCCGTTGCTGAGCCTGACTCGGCGGACCGTAGGATCGACGGCGAGAGCAGCGACCCCCATTATCCCCCGCACCTTCATCTGGTCAAAATAGCCATCGTCCCGCATCCGCATCCCGTCGTAGCCGACCTCACGAGAAATGAAGTGCGTAAGACCAACCCGCGAGTAGAGCGGCATCGGTTCTTTGGAGACGACTGTGATCGGGCAGTCCTTATCCACTCGCCGAATCGCCTCAACGGCTGCCAAGCCTGCCGCACTCGCCCCGATGATGACGTGATGAAGCTTACCCATAGTTGAGTTCCCTGAGTTTCATTGTACCAGCCCTCAACTGGCGCTAAGTAACTGAATGAGGTGCGAGTTCCACTGGATCGCCCGTGCCAATGCTGCCCGCCTCAATGACCGACGCGTACACCCCTAGACACTGATTCGCTTCACGGACGATCGTTCGCAGCACCGATGGATCGCGCGGTAAATCCGCCTGGGCGTGCATCGGCATCGCGCAACGGATCGTGGGAAGTTCACCTTTAACGACGAGATTACCGATACGAATCGCCCGGCCAACCCAGTCGTTCTCCACGGCGCCAATCGCAGACTCGGTGTCCACCAGTACGTTGGGTCTGAACCGCCTGACATCCCAATTGGCGGCCGGATTCAACTGCGACATCAACTGTAACGTGGACGTTGTCAGCACCTGAATCGGGAAGAGATCGAAATACGTGCCAGGCGGCGTGTAATACTCCCACGCGACTGGAGGAACGCCGGATAAATCGGGCAATGGTTCCTCTGGTTCGCGCCCCAGCGCCGTCCGCAATTCCTTTGCGACCGGACCGCGGAGGATGAGCCGTTGCAGTAGGCGACGAGCCGGTCGATACGCCCAGAGTCGGCCAAGCAAAGCGGCGCCTGGCTCGCGTCTACGGTAATACGCCGTCTCTGCGGCCGGCTGCACCGGGCGGAGGGTCACGGACCGTCCGATCAGCTCCGACAAGCGCTGCGAGGCAGCCGGCGAGTCGCTGGAGACGGTGACGCCGTCGGGGAGTGTGATGTCCACGTGCGGAATGTGGTCGGCGCGTGGCTCTGCGCGGTACATCGCCGAGCACTGCATCAGGATGGGGTGGCGCTTCGCGTTATGAATCTCCCCGGTCGCCTCATCTCGAATCGCCCAACCTCGATCGCCCCATAATCCTTGAGTGCCCACGTGACCACGATCGAGCCGCTCGCCGATCATGGACTTCACCGGGTATCGCCAGATCTCGCGGACGCGCCCAATCCCTATGCTGACCTCCTTGCTCACCCCCCATGTCATGGAAGCGTTCTGAGATATCTTTCTGTGGTGCTTTACGGAATACTTCAAGAAGGCACTCAATGTGGCGAATGAGCTACTCCCCACAGTTGTAGGGTTGCACAGACTAGAGAAACGTCGGCTCCACCCGTCAGCTAGGCAGCTCGTCAAAGAATTCGGTCATGCTTCACCAAATTGTGCCGTGCGCACAGCAATTGAACATTAGCTTCGGTTAACGAAGTTCCGCCCTTCGACCACGGCAAATCGTGATCGAAGTGGAGTTCATCCGAGGCACCGCACACGACGCACTTACCACCGTCACGCTTCCAGACAGTAAGCTTGACCGCGGTTGGGATGATTCGACGACGAACCGGAGTCATACTTGGCGGTACGCTGAAATCTTCCTCCCCCTCGACGGCCACCAGGCGAAACTTGAATACTAACCGATACTCGTCCCGTTCCTGCCAGGAATCTATAAGGTGGAAGATGCCATTGTAGGACCAGATTCCCACATGAATTTTCTCGTACACTCGAACTCTCTCGGGCTGGCGCCGTCCTGCCTTGGCGTCTTGAGCTGCCTTGTGAAACTTGCCGTTTTGCGTCAGGTTACCCGAAGGATAGTGCTCCGGCTGATCGACTACCTTCGGGTTTGGGGAGGAAGACCCACGCGGCTCGTCATGACCCTCGTAGATCAATGTCGTGCCCCCGTCTTCAAGCCGGTCGCGGTAGGGGGCATTCCGTCGGACTGACATCAAAATAACAGAGTGATTGCCACCGAGACCGAAATTCATTCCTTGTTGAAGACTTGTACCTTCTCGTCGGCACATTTCGATATAGGGAATGATGTTGTCTGCCATAACTTGAACCTGACGAGAGGTTTGGCGCCGTGTTGCTTAGCTACTGAGTATGCTGGTCAGCATATCCCGGTCCCCAGATCTCTAATGAGAGCGATAATGCTGCCGCTTAGGGTACTAACCACCCGGGAACCCTCGGGTGCCGTTGATGAGCAGCGTTACCTGGTCGAATGGGGTGAGCGTTGTCTTCAGACCGTCGAGAAGCGCGATGTTCCGATCGTTGACCAGGACCTCGATGTCCTGCTTGAGCTTTTCCCCCTCAAACACGAACTCCCGGAATGCGGGGCGCATGACCTGCCTCAGCGCTTCCAGGAGTTCTTCCACCGTTCCGGCATCGATCCCGAACGTGGCCATTCCTGCAGCCCTCCGGATCGCCCCCAGGAACCTCACCTCAGCCATAAAAGATAGAGTATAGGGTTTTAGGGTGTAGGGTAGAGGCCTAAATCCCTCAGTTTCTCTGGCGTCGGCACGCCTTGCGGGTCCCAGCCTCGAAGGCGATAGTATTCGGGCAGCATTTCGCCGAGGCGGGCCACCTTGCCCTTGGCCGGGCCAGCCGGAATCGGCTCTTCCAGGATGCGACGGGGTAAGGTATCGTCTTTGGCGCTGAAACCGGCCTTGAGGTTGAAGAGCCGCTCGAGGTTCCAGATCCGCTCGCCGATCTTGACGACTTCCTCTTCCGTATAGCCAGCATTAGTCGCCAGCTCCAACATGGCATGCAGATCAGCAGGCCCCAGGGCGAAGGTGGTAAACACACAGGTACCGGTCGAATCGACGAAGGCGGTGGCGTCCTGGGACGCCTTGGCCAGGGCGGCTTTCCCTTCGGTGGAGAACGGATCCATCTTCCGAGGAACGCCGAATACCTCGGCCGCGATGGTGTAGCCGCGCAGGTGACAGGCGCCCCGGTTGGAAGTGGCATACCCCAACCCGATCCCCTGGGCCCCTCGTCCGTCGTACGCAGCGAACGCCTGCTGTTTGACCCCCATGAACAGCTCAGGGTGGCCGTACCGCTCAGCGAGCCGCGCACCGCCCAGCGCGAGCAGTGCGCCAAACCCCTCCCCCCTGCCCAGCTTCTCCGTCATCTCTACTAGGGCATCCGCGTCGCCGAAACGAAGCGAGCGGCCGATCTCGCGCTCCGGGATGTAGCCCCGCTCGAACAGCTCCATGGCGGTAGCGATGGCCACACCCGCCTCGATAGTGTCCATCCCCAGCTCATTACACAGGTAGTTCGCCTTGGTGACTGCCGCCAGATCGTCCACGCCGGTCATGGCGCCAAGACCCCAGACAGTCTCGTATTCGGGTCCTTCGCCCGACCCCTTGAACGTTCCGGCCTTGACCTCGGTGACTCGCGCGCAGGCAATGGTACACGCAAAGCAGCCCTTATTCCGGATCAAGATCTCCTCATGGATAGTCTCGCCGCTGATTTTATCGGCGCCGGCAAACTGGCCGAATTGAAAGTTGTTGGTCGGCATGAAGCCATGCGCGTTGATGACGTTCACGATCCCTGGCGTGCCGTACGTCGGCAAGCCCTCTCCCGAACCGTGATCTGCCTTGAGCTTCGCCACGGCCGTCAAACAGGCCCGCATAAACTCTTGGGGATGCGCGACCTTCACCGACCGAGTGCCCCGAAAGACCACCGCCTTCAGGTTTTTTGAGCCCATCACGGCGCCCACCCCGGATCGCCCTGCTGCCCGATGTTTGTCGTTGATAATGCAGGCGGTGAGGCTCAGCGTCTCACCCGCCGGTCCGATGCTCAAGATCTTCGCCTCGGCGCTGGTGGCCGCTCGAAGGGCATCCTCGGTCTCGTGCGTGGACTGCCCCCAGACCTGGGCGGCGTCCCGAATCTCCACCCGGTCGTTGTTGATCCAGAGGTAAACGGGATGCGGCGCCTTCCCCTCCACGATCACCAGGTCATACCCGGCGTACCTCATCTCCGCGCCGACATACCCGCCGGAGTTGGAGCAGGCGATCGCGGCGGTAAGCGGCGACTTGGTCACCGCCATGTACCGGCCGCCTGTGGGGGCGTTCGTGCCGGTGAGCGGACCGGTGGCGAGGATCAGTTTATTGGCCGGTCCAAGCGGATCGAGCCGTGGATCGATTTCATCGTACAGGATCTTGGTCGCTAGGCCCCGGCCGCCGATGTAGGCCCTGGCAAGTTGCAGATCCAGCGGCTCTTTCGTCACGCTGCCGTTGCTCAGGTTGACCCTGAGGATCGTCCCGGTCCAGCCCATCAGCCTGCCACTTCCTTGTAAACTTCCTTCATCCGAAGGGCGGTAGCGGCCTGCTTGGCCTTGGGGCCCGCATCTTCATCGGTGAAGAGCAGCGCCTTTGGCGTGCAGAACTTCACGCACTCCGGATCGCCGTCGATAGAGAGGCAGAGATCGCACTTCTCGGCCTTGCCGTGATCCGCATACAGCTCTATCGCCCCGAACGGGCAGGCCAGGACGCACATCTTACAACCGACACATTTGTTGTCGTCCACGTAGTACGCCATGTAGTCGTCGTTGCGAAGGATAGCGGTGGTGGGGCAGATCTTCGCGCACCAGGCTTCGCTGCATTGGGTGCAGGCGGTAGGGATGTAGACCGCCTCTTCAAGAAAGATGCTGACCTTGATGCGCGATCGAGTGGGGTTAAACTCGCCGGTGTGCTTCACGGAACAGGCCAACTCGCAGGCCCGGCAGGCGGTGCACCGTTCGGGGATAATGCTAAGGACCTTCGCCATTCCCACCTCCGTCTACTCTGATCGGATTACGATTCCCTTCATCTAACTCCACGCCATCACCCCTGTCAAGGGGATTCAGGGGGGTCGCGACTGGGGCTATGCGAGCGACCCCCCTGCCCGACGGATGATAGGCAAGAACTCGACAATTCCGCTGCGCGTTCACCACGCTGGGCAAGCACGAGGCCTGCCCCTGCACGCCATAACTTTCCCTTGACGCCGCTGAAGCAGGACGGCTAAAGTCTTAACCATGAGGTTCCAACGCAAGTTACTACTCGGCTTCGCGCTCATGGTTGTACCGGTTCTGCTGATCAGCGCAGAGGCCATCTGGAATAACCGGGAGGAACGAGCAGCCCTTAGGGCGCTCGGCGAGAGTATGGCGAGAACCCGAACGTATGCCGATCTCGAAACGGTCCTGTTCCGCCAAAGTCGCCAAATCTGGGGGTTTCTCACCGGGACGGACCATGAGGCGCAGGCGGAGTTCTTCCGGCTGGAGCCGGAGATCGAGGAGCGCCTCCGCCGGTGGAAGCTGACACTGACACTCGATGAAATGGATCTCGCCACAGACGTCGAGCAGCTCCACACCCAGATGTTCGATGTTGGCAAGCGAATCATCTCCCTGTACCAGGCCGAACAGCGAAAGGCAGCGCTGACCCTGGCCAATACGGAGTTAAAAGGCCGGCTCCTGCCCGCCCTCAGCGCGAAAAATAAAGAGGTGTATGGCGCAGCCCGCGCACACAGTCTGCAACGGGCCTACGCCAGGCTCGAGGCGATCCTGCAGACGGAACAGCGGCTGCTCTCATTGGTGATCCTGCTGTCCTTGGTCCTCGGGGTGGCCGCCTCGGTCCTGATCTCCAGGGGGCTGGCGCGTCCGATCCATCAGCTCAAGGCGGCAATGGAGGTGGTGGGAGCAGGTCGCCTGGATCACGAGGTAGCGGTCCATTCGCAAGACGAGATCGGCGAGTTGGCCCAGGCGTTCGCCGGAATGACCGAGAACCTGAAACGTTCCCATGAGTCGATGGCCTGGCTCAACCACGAGTTGGAAGCCAAGATCAAGAAGCTGGAAGCGACCCAGACGCAACTCATCCAATCTGAAAAACTGGCCTCCATAGGCGAGATGTCAGCCGCAGTCGCTCACGGCCTGCGCAATCCCTTGGCGAGTCTTCGGGCCGCGGCCCAAGTCGCCCTTCGTCACGTATCCGATGGACCTGTAGCGCAGGCGCACTTGAGGATGGTCATCGCCGAGGTGGACCGACTGGACCGCCGCATTACTCATCTGCTCAGCTTCTCCCGACCGGGACCTTTTCGTCCCATGCCGGAACAACTCCCGAGGCTGATTGAGGGTCTCGTGCCCACATTCGCCGGGCCGCTCAGGGATCGTGGTATCCGGCTTGAGATCGACCCGATGAACGACCTGCCGGAGGTCTATATCGATCCTATTCAGGTGGAGCAAGCGTTGAGTGAGATCCTCTCCAATGCGCTTGATGCTATGCCCGAGGGCGGGTCTGTCACGATCCGGGGGTACCGCGAACCGGAACACGGCACGTCAGAATCCGTGGTCCTGGAGATCACCGACACCGGGGATGGGATCGCCATACCACTGCTCCCGTCGGTCTGTGATCCATTCTTCACGACAAAGGCGGATGGGACCGGCCTTGGTCTCGCCATTGCCAAACGGTATGTGGCGCAGAATGGCGGTCATCTTGACATCACCAGCGCGCCAGGAGCCGGAACAACGGTAAGGATTACACTGCCGGCCGTATCGAGTGACCGGGACAGGATCGCATGAACTCCTCTACGCTGTTGATTGTGGATGATGAGCGCACCCTTGCCCGCTCGATCAAACTGTTCATGTCCGAGCAAGGGTACGAGGCAGAGGTCGCTGAGAACGCCGATAAGGCGCTGGATCTGCTGGATCGCTTCCGTCCGGACCTGGTTTTCCTCGATGTCTGCCTGCCGGGCACAAGCGGCATCGAGCTGCTGAGAAGAATCAAAGAGTTCGACCGCAATATTGCCATCATTGTCATGACCGCCTACGGCTCGATTGAAGGGGCGGTGGAGGCGGTCAAGCTGGGGGCGTTCGACTATATCAAGAAACCGGTTGACCTGGATGAGCTGAAGCTGCTGGCTGACCGGGCGTGTGAGAGCTCCCGGTTGCGGCAGGAGCTCTCCTACTACCGGGAGCGAGAGGTCCGGGAACTTCCCTTCATGGGGATCATCGGCAAGTGTGACGCGGTCCGCGACATCATCGCGAGGATTCGGCAAATCGCCGCCTTAGAGGAGCCCCCACCCATTCTGATCGCGGGGGAGACGGGAACCGGAAAGGGGCTGGTGGCGCGTACACTGCACCGCCACAGCCGGCGGGCTTCACGCTCGTTCATCGAGATCAACTGCACGGCGTTACCTGCCACGTTGATGGAGGCGGAGCTGTTCGGGTACGAGCGGGGAGCGTTCACGGACGCCAAGGAATCAAAGATGGGCCTGTTCGAGGCCGCTGATGGAGGCTTCCTCTACCTGGACGAGGTGGGGGACCTGGAGCTTGCACTGCAAGGCAAGCTACTGCGAGCCGTCGAAGAGGGGGTGATCCGCCGGGTCGGAGGGCTACGGGATCGACGGGTCGATGTCAACATCGTTGCCGCCACTCATCGGGACCTCGAACATGAGGTCAAGGCCGCACGATTCAGAAAGGACCTCTACTATCGGCTCGCCGTCATCACCATCGATCTTCCACCGCTTCGCGAGCGTGGCGAAGATATTCTGATGCTCGCCACCCACTTCCTGGATACATTTAACGCCAAGTACGGCAAGGCGGTCCGAGCGATCGACGACAGGGCGGTCCGCATCCTGTGCGAGTATCCGTGGCCTGGCAACGTTCGCGAGCTGAGTCACGTCATCGAGCGGGCGGTCCTGTGGAGCCACGGGGAACGCCTGTCTGTTGAACAGCTCTCCCTGGCCCCTTCACCGCAGATCACGCCGTCCGACGCTCTGCCTGCTGCTGGTCTGACCCAAGGGGCTCTCCCACCGGAGGGGATCGATCTGGCGGCGTGGGAAAGGTCGTTGGTTGAGCAGGCGTTACGGGAAAGCGGCGGCAATAAGACCAAAGCGGCCAAGCTGCTCCACCTCAGCCGAGACACCCTTCGCTATCGGCTGAAGAAGTTCGGCCTCTCCCGGCCCTGAGTCGTCATCAGGCCTTCGACCAAGGGAGGACTGGTTTGTCCGACAAAGCGGATATACCGAGGGGGAAAAAGACAATGGATACCGACGTCCTTGTCATGGGAGGGCTCACCATCCTGATGGTCGCGTGGGCCTTTACGAAAGGGAAGGATCTGCCGCTGCGGGGCTTTCAGGTGGGGTTTGGGCTGCTCCAGGAGGTCTGGCTTCCATTGCTGCTCGGCTTCTGTCTGGCCGGCCTCTTCGAGGTGCTCGTCTCCCGAGAGCTGCTCGTCAAATGGATGGGTGAGGAGTCCGGCTTTCAGGGCATCTTACTCGGATGGCTGGTGGGCCTGCTGATGCCCGGCGGGCCGTATGTCGTCTTCCCTTTGGCAGCCGCGCTCTTGAAGGAGGGGATAGGGGTCGGGCCGCTGCTCACCTTCATCACTGCCAAGTCGCTCCTCTCGCCGATACGGATGTTCACGTGGGAGGTCCCGTTCCTCGGCTGGGCCTTTGTCACGGCCAGGACGGTACCGAGCCTGCTCCTGCCCCCAATCGTCGGCATCATCGGCCAGCGACTCTTCACCCTGTTTTCCCGATTGTAACCTGGCGCCCGGAACACACCCATGACATGACTGCCGCTGCGAACTCGTGAGACAACGGGCCAGGATGATGACGTGAGAACTGCGCCGGATCAGCCGTTCGAGGAGCCGGTGAAGCTTCCCATCGAAGAAGCCCTCGACCTGCACGCCTTCGCGCCGAGGGAGATCGCCTCGGTGGTCGAGGAATATCTATGGCAGTGCCATCAGGCAGGAATATCGGAGGTCCGCCTGATTCACGGGAAGGGTACAGGTACGCAGCGGGCGGTCATCAGGCAACTCCTGATGAACCATCCCGATGTTCTGTCCTTTGCCGATGCGCCGCCGCAGACCGGGGGATGGGGAGCAACTGTAGTCCGCCTTAAACCGCCCGGCAGTTAGCGTAGGCTCTCACAAAAGCGCGAGAAGAGAATCCGGGCCCGCCGATTAAGTGCGTCGATCCGTGCTGGAAGCTGTTCAAGGATCGTATCGGGCCGGATATAGTCCTTGACCCCTTCAAGCTCCTGCGTAAAGGTCCTGACCCAGTCGGAGACCATCGACGCCGTGACCTCGAGGTGAAACAGCAGACCGTAGATATTGCGACCAATCGAAAAGGCCTGGCACTCATAGAGCGCTGACCTGGCCAGATTGATGGCCCCAGGCGGCATGTCGAAATACTCGCCATGCCACTCGAACACCTTAATCGACGCAGGGAACCCGCCGAACAGCCGATCGTGTCGCGCCGCCATGGTGAGATGGACCGGGTACCAGCCGATCTCCTTGCGCGGCCCTTGGCGGATGGTCCCGCCGGCCGCCTTGGCGATGAGCTGCGAACCGAGACAGATGCCCAGCGTGGGAAAATCAAGCGCCAGCGCCTCCTTCAGGAGTCGATCCTCTGTCCTCAACCACGGGAAGTCAGCTTCGTCGTTGACACTCATTGGCCCGCCCATGACCAGGAGCCCGGAATATGGCGAAAGATCACTCGGGACTTGATCGCCATCGTACAACCTCACCGTCTCCACGGGCCGTTTCTGCGCTTGGAGCACGTCCAGGAAGATGCCCGGGGTCTCACACCCGATGTGCTGAAAGACCAGGAGTGGTTTCATTGCAAAGGATCTCCATCGCGGAAGGGGTGACCTGCAGGATCCCCGCTATATTTACCGTTCGCCCTGAGCCATGTCGAAGGGCAATATTACCGACGTGTTCTACCCGTGGTTCGACAGGCTCACCACGAACGGCTCGTGCGGGTGTTGATGACTCCCTATGTTCGCCATGGGTGGTCTGGAAGATCGGACAGTCCAATGACCTCAACGCCGGCCTTGGCGACAAGATGGTCGTTCTCAACCGAACTGCCGCTTACTCCAATCCCTCCAATAAGGATACCGTCTCTGTTCACAATGGGAAGCCCTCCAGGAAAGGTAATTAAGCCTTCATTGGAGTGCTCAATCCCAAACAGCGGACCGGCAGGCTGAGAGAGCTTGCCGATTTGACCCGTGGGCATCCCGAAGAAACAGGCAGTCTTAGCCTTTTTGATCGCAATATCGATACTTCCGACCCAGGCATCATTCATCCGAGCAAAGGCTTTCAAGCTGGCCCCGGAATCCACGACCGCAATACACATCTGGGTGCTGATTGCCTCAGCTTTTTTCATGGCAGCCTCAACGGCTTGCTGCGCTTCTTCAAACGTCACATGCATGGTCGTCTCCTCCCATCAAAGCCTGTTGTAAGGCGCGGTAGTTAGCGCCCACGATGACGAGTACTCTCCATCGCAATCAGGGCCTCCAGCCCCCGCCGGATCAAGGCGGTCTTCTCGCTGACCCCGGTCAATTGCTCGGCCCTCTTCAGGAGCGAGTCATCGATACTGAGCGTGGTTCTCATATGCGTCAGCCTGCATTAGCCATGCAGACTCATCAAGGCTTCGGATAGCGCTAACGTCATGGCGACGTGCCGCGCGTTCTTTTCGCGTCGGTCTCGATCGGCGTGGGCTGCACGGTATCAATCTCTGGTCTCATAAACTCAGGCGGAATGGAATCATCTGGGAACGAATAAAGCCAGCCCGTCCGTAGAACCGCATGGCTGAACTGTTCGTGGCGTCCGTGAGCAACGTAACACGACTACAGCCAGCAGCCCGCGCTCCACTGATGGCCCCATGCAGTAACCGCTCGCCGATACCCTGCCCGCGCCGACTCGGATGCACAATCATATCCTCAAGCCACGCCGCGCGACCGCCCTCGGCTGTGCTCACGGTGAAGAGGATACTCACCATGCCCACGATCCTGTCCCCGTCAGTCGCGCAATAAATGCACCCAACCTCCGGCTGCTCGACAATGAGACGAAGCCCACGCGCCTGCCGCTCGGTATCGGGCTTGAAGTCGGCCTCCTGCGCGAACAACAGCAAGAGCAAATCGCAAAGCTGGGTGACATCAGCTGTGATGGCCTGTCTCACGCAAATCTTATCGATCGGATATTGCATGATGCGTAGTGCGGCCCAATTATCGATTAGCCTAGTCAGACTATCAGTGTTAGGCTGGTCGGCCTATTACGTCCTTGGAACTCCAACGATTGCCGAGATTCTCCAGCCGTTCTAGGGACTTGTCAAGGGTTTCCATAGAAAATGTCTGTTGCGTTATCGCGTCTTGCGTATGCCCCATCTCAAGGCCCCGGTAGTGGGTGTAGGGTGTAGTCGGGTTAGGCCGTTATGGCCGTAACCCGACGGCTCGCAGGAGGATGTCGGGTTACGCTGCGCTAACCCGACCTACGCTGAAGATACTTTACAAAAGGGAGTAGGGGGGATTTCGATTGCCGATCACGGGGAACGTGTTAGGATGGGAGAGCAGAAGGCCAGGAGGCATTGTGAAGAGTGGAGGCAACGCGATGGTACGACCATCGGTAAAGGGCGCCCTCATCCATTACCACGAGATCGCCCTCAAGGGGAAAAATCGAGGCTTCTTTCTGAGGCAGCTTGAGGCCAATCTCCTGCTGGCCACGCGTGATCTCGATTGCGGCCCGCTCCGTCGGCCTGCCGGTCGGCTATTCTTGGAGATGCGCGAGGAAACCTCGTGGGAGGTCCTGCGGCAGCGGCTGAGCCGGGTCTTCGGAATTGCGAACTTCTCCCCCGCCCTCGCGATGGCGCCGGACCTGGAGCTGCTCGCGAAGCGGATCGAAGAGGAGGTCTCGAGCCGTGCATTTCGTAGCTTTCGCGTGGCAGCCCGTCGCGCCTTCAAGACCTTTCCACAGACCTCCCAGGAGATCAACGAGACGATCGGGGCCAGAGTCAAGCACATCTCTGGCGCCAGCGTCGATCTCACCAATCCGGACCTGACCATCTACATTGAACTGCTCCCCGCAGAGGCGTTTGTCTATTTCGAGAAGTGCTTGGGTCCTGGGGGCTTGCCGGTGGGGACCAGCGGGACTGTCGCGTGTCTGCTCTCAGGCGGGATCGATTCGCCGGTTGCGGCCTACCGGATGATGAAGCGCGGCTGCCGTGTCGTTTTCGTCCACTTCCATAGCCAGCCGTTCGCCGACCGAACCTCACAAGACAAAGCGATCGAGCTGGTGCGACTGCTCACCCGGTACCAGTTTGCCTCTCGCCTCTACCTGGTGCCCTTCGGCGAAATCCAGCAGGAGGTGGTCTCTCGCGTCTCGGGACGCCTGAGGGTCCTTGTGTATCGGCGGCTGATGCTGCGGATCGCCGAACAGATCGCCCAAAAGGAAGGCGCCCAAGCTCTGGTGACCGGTGAGAGTCTCGGCCAGGTGTCGTCACAAACTCTTGAAAATATCGCCGTCATCGAGCAGGCATCCACCCTGCCGATTCTGCGCCCCTTAATTGGAATGGATAAAGACGAGATCACACAGCAGGCGCAGCAGATTGACAGCTACGATGTCTCTGTCCTCCCCGACCAAGACTGTTGCTCGATGTTTCTACCAAGGCAGGTGGCGACGCACACGACTCACCGCGAGGTCGAACTTGCCGAGCGCCCCCTTGACCTGGACCGACTCGTGGCGCAGGCACATCCTACTGCGCACTCCCTTGAGCTGTCGTTTCCCAGTCGGTAGAGGCACGTTGCAACGTGCCTCTACTTCTTCGGTTGGTACTTCGGGACCGCCGCTGCGCGGATGAAGGCAACGATCTCCTTGATCTCCTTGTCGTTAAGCATGTTGCCGTAGCCGGTCATCAGCGGGCTTAGCTTCTCGGCTGCGCTGCCGTTCTTGATAACATTGGTCAATTGCGCGTCGGTTCTGGCATTCATATACGTCCCGTCCGTAAGGTTCCGCGGCTTGGGATTCAGAGAAGCGGCTGCCAACCCGTCTCCCTTACCCGCTGGGCCATGACACGGAACACAAAAGGTCATAAACTTCTCCGGAGCCTTGAGCTCGGCGGCGGCCGGCACGGCTGTCCAGGCCCCTGCGGAGCTCACGGCTAACGCAGTTAACAGAATCACTCGAACAGTCGCTTTTCTCACCCTCGCTTCCTCCTGTAAAGTGGTTCTCACCCATCGCATGCAAGAAGTAACTGCCATTCTTTGGAAGTTTGCGCTCCAGATTGTCCTATGTCAAGAGGAAGTTAAGCTGTTCTTAACAAGCCCAAAATCTGTTGACTTTTCATGTGATTCCGGCTAGGTTGAGCCCGGTATTCAGGTATTGCTTAGTGAGCAGAGAAAGGGCCACAATGACGTACGCCTATTTCAATGGGCAGTTCGTTCCGCTTGATCAAGCCAAGGTCAGCATCCAGAACAATACCTTCCAGTACGGGACCGGCATCTTCGAGGGGATCCGGGCCTACTGGAACCTGGAAGAGCGGCAGCTCTACCTGTTCCGCATGGTGGAACACTACGTCCGATTGCTCAGGAACTGCCGAGTCCTGAAGCTCAATATCGGCAAGGACGAGAAAGAGTTATCGGAAATCACCCTCGAATTGCTCAAGAGAAACCACCCCGAAACCGACACCTATATCCGGCCGATTGCGTATGTCGATTCCGAGGGGATCGGCCCAAAGTTCATCGGCTATTCCGCCGGTTTCGCCATGTACACACTGCCGCTTGGCGACTACATCGACGTCTCAAGGGGAATCAAGGTGGGCTTTTCCTCCTGGCGCCGAATCAATGATAACAGCATCCCGGCCCGTTGTAAGGTGACCGGCGGCTACGTCAACTCCGCCCTGGCCAAAACCGAGGCCCTCGAACATGGCTACGATGAGGCGATCTTCCTTACCGAGAAGGGCTTTATCTCTGAGGGATCGGCAGAGAATATCTTTCTCATCAGGGGGGGGAAGTTAATCACACCTGCCCTGTCCGAGGATATCCTGGAAGGGATCACCCGCGAGACAGTGATCGAGCTGGCTCGGGAGGAGTTGGGCATCGAGACGATCGAGCGGCCCATCGGCAGGACTGAGCTGTACGTTGCCGATGAAGCGTTTCTCTGCGGAACGGGGGCACAGGTCTCGCCCATGATCGAGGTGGACAAACGGCCGCTGGGTACCGGCAGGATCGGACCGATTACCTCAAAGATTCAAGCGCTCTATTTCGACGTGGTCAAAGGAAAGCAGAAGAAGTACGCTCACTGGCTGACGCCAGTCTATTGAAGAACAGGGTGTAGGGGATGAGGTAGAGGGTTTAGGAAAAACCGGCCATTTGCTTGCGGAAATACTCGATAGTAAGCGCAAGCCCTTCAGCAATCTGCACTTTTGGCTCCCAGCCGAGTGTCGCCCTTGCCAGGCCAATATCCGGTTGACGGACACGAGGATCGTCCAGCGGTAACGGGCGAAACTCAATGCCTGCGGTGAACCCTGTCGAACCAGTGGACGATCCGCCAACCACCTTCAGGACCATGTGGGCCAGCTCAAGAACCGTGAATTCCTTCGGGTTCCCGATGTTTACCGGATTAACCTCATTCGACATCAGCAGGCGGTACAATCCCTCAACTAAATCAGAGACGTAGCAGAAGCTTCTGGTCTGCGATCCGTCGCCATACACCGTCAGGGGCTCGCCGCGGAGCGCCTGGTTGATGAAGTTAGACACAACCCGACCATCGTTGGGCCGCATCCGTGGGCCGTACGTATTGAAGATCCTGGCGATTCGGGTGTCGAGGCCATGATACCGGTAATAGGCCATGGTCATTGCCTCGGCGAACCGCTTCGCCTCGTCATACACTCCGCGTGGGCCGACCGGATTCACGTTTCCCCAGTACTCCTCCCGCTGGGGATGGCTGATGGGATCGCCGTAGACCTCTGAGGTCGACGCCAGCAGGAAATGGGCGCCTTTGGCCTTAGCCAGGCCCAGGGCCTTGTGCGTGCCAAGAGAGCCGACTTTAAGCGTCTGGATCGGAAGGCGTTGATAATCGACGGGACTGGCAGGAGAGGCAAAATGGAGCACATAACCCAGCGGGCCTTCGATGTACAGGTACTCGGTGACGTCCTGCTTGATGAAGCGAAAACGTTCATGCCCAATCAAGTGGGCGACGTTGTCCATCCGACCGGTGATCAGGTTATCGAGGCAGATAACCTCATGTCCTTCCTCAATCAAGCGGTCGCACAGGTGGGAACCAAGGAATCCGGCGCCTCCGGTGATCAGCGTGCGAGGCATAGAACCCCTTTCATCGTCCGATCGCCAGATATTCGAACCCCATGGCCTTCATCTTCTGGCGATCGAATAGGTTCCGGCCATCCAGTATCAGGGGTCGTCGCATGAGGCTCTTGACCCGTGTGAGGTCAAGGTTGGCAAACTCTTTCCACTCCGTCGCCACGACCAGCGCATCGGCACCAGAAGCTACCTCATACGGATTCTGACAGCAGACGAGCGAAGGGAGTTGCTGTAGCGCCCTCTCCATCGCCTTTGGGTCGTAGGCCTTGACGGCCACGCCTTCCGCCAGAAGCCGATTGATGAGGGCAAGCGCGGGGGAGTACCGCACGTCGTCCGTATCCGGTTTGAAGGCCAGCCCCCAGACACCGACAACCTTTTCCTTCAGGATCCAGAGCTGATCCTTCAGCTTCTTGATCGCCTGCGCAATTCTCGCCTGGTTGATTCGATCAACCTCTCGCAGCAGGCCAAAATCGTATCCGCACTTCTCTGCAATTTTGACGAACGCCTGAAGATCCTTCGGGAAGCAAAACCCTCCGAAGCCGAGCCCCGCGTTCAAGAAGGCGCGTCCGATCCGCCGGTCGAGCCCCATCCCCTCCGCTACCAGCTCAACATCAGCGCCAACCAGCTCACACAGATCCGCCACGCTATTCATGAAGGAGATCTTTGTGGCCAGAAATGAGTTCGAGGCGTGCTTGATCAACTCAGCACTCTTGATGTCCGTAACCAGGAATGGCACGGGTCGGACTTTCTCGCACTTACTGTGAATCGGACAGGTGAAGGCGCGGTGAAGAATCGGCTCGTACAACTCCCTGAGCAGCCGCTCCGCCCGAGGATGCTCTACCCCCACTACGATCCTGTCGGGGTGTAGAAAATCCTCAACAGCAGAACCCTCGCGAAGGAATTCGGGGTTGGAGGCGACATCGAACCGTTCGTTAACGCCTCCCCCATAGACCTTGAGCGTCTTCTCAATCCACATCCCGGTTTGAACGGGCACCGTGCTCTTCTCTACCACCAGCTTGTAGGCAGACGACAACTCCCCGATCCGCCGCGCCACCTGCTCCACCGCTGAGAGGTCCGCGTCTCCATCTTCCAGTGGCGGCGTCCCGACGCAGATGAAGATCACCGTCGCGGCCTCGATCCCTTCCTTGAGGTCGGCGGTAAAGGACAGACGACCCGCCCCCCGGTTACGCGTAACAAGGTTATCGAGGCCAGGCTCGAAGATGGGCAGTTCGCCCCGCTTCAGAGTCGCGATCTTCTCCCGGTCGTCGTCCACACAGACCACGCGATGACCGATCTCCGCGAGGCACGCTCCGGTGACAAGGCCGACGTACCCCGTCCCCACGATGCAGATCTCCACTAGCCCTACCTCCCCCCGCTGCGCCCCGATCCTGGCAAGGCCTCGGCGTAACGCTCGATGTCAGCATCCACCATCATCTCGATCAACTCGCGAAAGCCGACCTCCGGTTGCCAGCCTAACACGCGCTTCGCCTTGGATGCGTCCCCCTGCAGCAAATCGACCTCGGCGGGTCGCTTCAGCGCGAGATCTTCAACCACATGCGCCCGCCAATTGAGTCCTGCCCTCGCGAACGCGATCTGGACGAGTTCTCGGACTGAATGGGTCTCACCCGTGGCGATAACGTAGTCATCCGGGCTCTCCTGTTGTAGCATCAACCACATCGCCTTCACATAGTCGCCCGCGTACCCCCAATCCCGCCGCGCGTCCAGGTTGCCCAACTTCAGCTCCGTCGCCAAGCCGTGCTTGATACGCGCGACGCCATCGGTGACCTTTCGGCTCACAAACTCCTTGCCGCGGCGAGGGGACTCATGGTTGAACAGGATACCCGAGCAGGCGAACAGCCCGTAGCTTTCCCGGTAATTGACCGTGATCCAGTGGCCGTAGAGCTTGGCCACACCGTATGGGCTTCTCGGATAGAACGGTGTCCGCTCGTGCTGCGGCACCTCCTGAGCCTTACCGAATATCTCGCTGGTGCTTGCCTGATAAACCCGTATGCCGGGATCCACAAGGCGGATCGCCTCCAGAAGGCGGGTTACCCCCACGGCAGTAAACTCAGCTGTCAGGACCGCCTGCTCCCACGAGGTCGGGACAAACGACTGCGAGGCAAGGTTATAGATCTCGTGCGGCCTGACCTCCCGGACGAGATGAATCAGAGACGCCTGGTCGAGCAGGTCCGCAGGCTTCAACGTGATCCGCTCGCGAAGGTGCGCAATTCGCTCGAACGGCTCGGTGCTGGCTCGCCGCACCATCCCGACCACCGCGTACCCTTGCTGTAGGAGGAACTCGGCCAGATAGGAGCCGTCCTGGCCTGTAATACCGGTGATTAACGCCCGCCGCGCGGTCATCGGAACTTCCCCACGAGCCTTCTGACCTCCTGGGCCCGCCCCTTTGGGCAGACCAGTACGCCGTCCTTGGACGCCACCACAATCATCTCCGACAACCCCACGGTGGCCACCCGCAGCCCATCCGAGACAATAACCGACTGCGTCGTATCTAGTAACTGCACCTCACCCACGATCACATTACCGTCATCGTCCACAGGCAGCACCCGAGCCAACGCATCCCAGGCTCCAAGATCGTCCCAGGCGAAATCGGCCCTGACCATTACAACTCTCCCCTCCATCCGCTCCAATACCCCGTAGTCCACTGACTGCTTTTTAAACGTCCTATACTCCCGGACCAGCGCCTCCTGGACCCCCCGAGCCTCACGGATGCGGCAGAGGCCCGCCCACACTTCTCCCATATGCTGGGCAAGCAAATTTTGGATGGCGACATTCCGCCAGAGGAAGATGCCGCTGTTCCAGTAGTGGCACCCGTCTGTTGCCAGACGCTCGGCTGACTGCCGATCCGGCTTCTCCAGAAATCGACGGACACGGAAAGCGCCGGGAGACGAGGCAAGCGGCTCACTGATCTCCAGATATCCGTACCCGGTCTCTGGTCTGGTGGGGGGGATCCCACATACCACGACCCAGTCCGGCTGCAAGGCAAGTAGATCGAGCGCCCGCCGCAGGACCGCCACAAACGCCTCGCCGTCCGGGACGTAGTGATCGGCCGGCAGGACGATCATGATCGCTTCAGGATCAAGTCGCTCGATATGGAGCGAGGCCAGGCCGATGGCCGCCGCGGTGTCCTTGCCCTGCGGTTCGAGCAGGATATTGGCTGCGGGGAGCTCAGGGAGTTGCTCCCGGACAAGGTCGGCCTGCTTCTTCTCAACCACAACGGCAATCTGCGACCAGGGTAACAGGAGCCGCACCCGCCGAACCGTCGCCTGCAGGAGCGACTCGCTTCCAACTACACGGAGGAACGCCTTGGGTTGCGCCTCCGTACTGACCGGCCAGAAGCGCTCGCCCCTCCCGCCGGCGAGTACCACCGCAAAGACGGGGGGGGCGACAAATTTGTCGCCCCTACCCGTCGCTCCGCCCGTAGTCATCCTGAAGTCGGACAATGTCATCTTCCCCGAGGTAAGCGCCGTTTTGAATTTCAATAATGGTGAGTAGACGAGGTCCGGGATTCTCGATTCGGTGATCTGTCCCTACCGGTACGAATGTCGATTCCTGGGCTTTGACGAACAAGACCCGGTCTCCGATGCTCATCTTGGCCGTGCCGGACACGACAATCCAATGCTCGCTCCGTTGAGTATGGCGCTGCAGACTGAGACGATGCCCCGGATTAATCTCAATCCGCTTGACTTTGTACCCTTCTCCCTCCCCAAGGACTGTCCATCGTCCCCAGGGACGTATTTCGGTCAGCATAGTTTGCATGTAATGCCCTGTCTGTTCCCCAGAACATCGCGTTCAGCAATCAGTATCAGCCGCAGATAAAGTGGAGCGGCACACTACAAGAGCTGACAGCTTCCTCAGGTCGCGTTTTCGTTCGCCGTGGTGAGGCAGCTTCATAGAGTATTACTGGGAGGCGTGTGAGAGGTCTCCGTACGTCTGCTGGTAATACTCCCGATACGCCCCCTCCTTGATGCGCGTCCACCAGGTCATGTGGCCCCTATACCAGCCGACTGTTTTCGTAAGCCCAGTCTCAAAGGGAATGCGCGGGCTCCAGCCCAGCGCCTGCTCAAGTTTCGACGTATCGAGAGCGTACCTCCGATCATGCCCAAGCCGGTCCTTGACGTGCGCAATCAACGCATCGGGCTTGCCAAGGATCCGCAGGATGAAGCGTGCGACATCAATGTTGGCCCACTCGCAGTTACCGCCGATATTGTAAATCTCTCCGGAGACTCCGTTCTTCAGAATCAGCGCCAAGGCCTCACAATGGTCCTGCACGTGCAACCAATCTCGGACGTAGAGGCCGTCGCCGTAGAGCGGAAGCGGTTCACCAACAAGGGCGTTGGTAATAAAGAGTGGAATCACCTTCTCCGGGAACTGGTGGGGGCCATAGTTGTTAGAACTCCGGGTAACGATGACCGGCAACCCGTAGGTGCGAAAGTAGGCCGCAGCCAGCAGGTCTGCCGCCGCCTTGCTGGCCGCATAGGGGCTGTTTGGGCGGAGGGGGCTCTCCTCTGTAAAACGACCGGACGGCCCCAGAGAACCATACACCTCATCGGTGGAGACTTGCACCATCCTTGGGATCCGATGCCGGCGGCATGCCTCCAGAATGACCTGCGTTCCAAGCACATTCGTCTCTACGAATGCCCTCGCATCCTGGATGCTTCGATCCACGTGCGATTCAGCCGCGAAGTTCATCAGTGCGTCGAACTCCTCCTTCAGCAACTCGTCCACCAACGTCGCGTCACAGATGCTCCCCTTGACAAATCGGTATCGGGGATCGCGTTCAACGTCGGCGAGATTTTCGAGGTTGCCGGCGTAGGTCAGCTTGTCGAGATTCACGACGCGGCAAGAAGGTTCTGTTGCCAGAAGATGGCGAATGAAGTTCGACCCGATAAATCCGGCCCCGCCGGTCACAAGGATCCGCATGGCTACCCCAGCTTTACCGCCCAATCGTATGGGATATCCGGAGTATCATAGGGGATCCGAAACTCATCCGGCTCCTGATAATTGTAGAGCTCGGTAGGGAAATTCACAATTGCCGACATCCGGTCGCCAACCGCCTTATACCCATGGATCACCAGAGGCGGGATCTTGACCAACGTCGGATTCTGCTCACCAATGAAGAACTCATTGATCAGGCCTTTGGTGGGAGAGTTATCGCGGGAATCGAACAGGACAACCTTGGACATTCCGAGGACCCCAACAAAGTGATCGGTCTGTTTCTTATGATAGTGCCACCCTTTTACCACCCCTGGATAGGCAGCAGTAATATAGGCTTGCCCGAACCGCTCGAACTCCTCCCAGTCGCTACGAAGCATCTCTGTGAGGAAACCGCGTTCATCAGGAACCCGGCGCAACAACCTGGTTTTCACACCATCGATGAGCGTCATCGCACCTCGCACCTTGGACTTTGAACCTGTTATACTAACCCCACCTGACTGCTGTCCCCGAGCATCAGCCGATAGGCCTTCGGCTTTCCGTCGGACCGAAACACCTCGACGTTCTTCCCGATGAGACTATCCTCCAACCTCCCGCCGATATCAGTAATTCGGCACTGGTCCAGGATGATACTATGCTCGATCTCACTGTTCTGCACGAGCGTATCATGATAGATAGAGGTAAAAGGCCCGATGTAGGAGTTGATGATACGGCAGCGCTTACCGATGATGACCGGTCCTCGAATAGTGCTGGCCACAACACTCGCCCCCGGTTCCACGACCACCTTTCCGATAAGGTGTGAGGCTTCGTCCACTTCCCCCTCCGCCTTGGAGGTAATCGCCTCCAACATGATCCTGTTGGCTTCGAGCATATCTTCAAGCTTCCCCGTATCTTTCCACCAGCCATTGATGATATGGGGATGGACCTGATATCCTTTGTCGATCAGGTACTGGATGGCATCGGTGATCTCCAGTTCGCCACGCTGCGACGGCTTGATGGCCTCCACCGCCTCAAGGATCGTGTGGTCGAACATGTAGACCCCCACGAGCGCCAGATCGCTCTTAGGGCGCACCGGCTTCTCCTCCAGAGAGACCACCCGGCCATCTCGAAGCTCCGCCACGCCGAATCGCTGCGGGTCACGAACCCTTGCCAGGAGGATCTGGGAGTTGACGCCCAACTGCTCGAACTCTTCTACGAGGGAGCAAATCCCATCCTTGACCAGGTTATCGCCCAGATACATCACGAAGGGATGATTCCCCAGAAACGGCCCAGCAATCTTGACGGCATGGGCTAGTCCAAGGGGCGCTTCTTGCTCAATATACGAGACATCGAGACCCCATTGCGCCCCATCCCCCACCGCCTCCCGAATCTCGCGCTTCGTATCGCCAACCACGATCCCAACCTCCCGGATCTTGGCCTCCGCCATCGCCTCCAGGGCATAGAAGAGGATTGGCTTGTTGGCGATGGGCACGAGTTGCTTGGCGCTGGTATGGGTGATGGGACGCAGGCGAGTTCCCCTGCCTCCGCTTAAGATCAATGCCTTCATGAGGTTACCTCGGCCGCACTCAGCACCACCCCATCATCCAGACCGATACGCAAAGCGTTGTGTAGATGGTGAAGTCTGAACTGGCGAGAAGATTCAAGACGTTTGATAGACAGGGGAATTGTACGGAAGGAGCCTCGGCTTGTCAATTTTCAAATATCGGGCTACTGCGGGTCGGGATCGAGAATACCCCCCCAGGACAGGTAAGGAAGTAATCGATTTACCTGACGCGGCTCAGCGACGCAGGTGTTGCTTGAGCCACTCGTACCCTTCTCGCCCGCTCAGATAGAAGCCGATGGAAAAGGTCCCCCAACTCACAAGCGACGCAAGGAGCGTGATATTGATCTTTGTCGTATTAGAAAGTGGAAGGAACGGGATTGTCACATAGGCTGGGTAGACCAAGAAGCTTGCAGCAATGAAGGTCACGCCTACGATAAACCGAATGCGTCGGTCAGCGCCGCTTGGTGGCACGACTCTGGACCCTGACCTAAAAAAGGTTGGTAGGCGGGCGCGAAGGTCGCCGTCAGCTCTTGCTGGGACGGATCATCAGCTCCTGACCTACCTGGAGCTTAGCCTGACGTCCAAGGTCATTCCATCGGCGAAGCTCTTCCGGCGTCACATCGTGGACTCTGGCGATCTCCCACAGGGTATCGCCTCTTTTCACCCGGTGATATGTGGCGGAAGCTGTGGAAGCAGGAGCGCTCCGACGAGCCTCACGGCTGCTCTTTGCGGCCTGCATCTTCACCTGGACTGCCTGTCCTGAGCCAAGTCGAAGGGCTTGCCCCGGCCGCAGCTTCGTTTGACCCCTCAGATCGGTATCGTTCCACCGTCGGAGTTCCTCAGGCGTGACAGCGTAGGCCCTGGCGATCCCAAAGAGCGTATCGCCAGGCTTGACGATGTGGACGGTGGAGCGGGCGGGTGCAGTGACCTCAGGGGCCCGCAGTGCAACAGTTCGGGAACGGGTGGCTTGAGCAACGGTTATGGCTCGTTCACTGGATGGTTGGGTTGGCACCAATCGGAGCAGTGCCCCCACCTTCAGCTTGTCGCCAACTTTTACCCCATTGAGGCTGGCGAGCCCGGCGGCGGTCGTCTGGTGCCGCGACGCGATCGATACCAGGGTCTCCCCTCTTTTCACGCGATGCCACCGGCTTATAGCTTGAACCATCGTACGGGAAGGGATTCGCGGCAACTGATCCAGGTTGGCCAGGAGGATCTCCTTCGCGCCAGGCGGCAGATTGATCTCATGCCTAGCGGAGGTCACAGGGGTCACCCCGCGCATCAGGGCTGGATTAAGATCACGGATCAGATCGGACGACACGCCTACCGCCCGAGCAACGGAACGTAGTTCAATGGCCCCAGGCACCGTCACCCGTTCTACCTCCCAGGGCTTCTCAACCGGCGCAGTAAAACCGTACCGACTGGGGTCCTTGGCAATAATAGTGATGGCCATGAAGGCCGGGACAAAGAGCTGGGTTTCTTTCGGAAGCCTTAACGACCAGAAATCGGTAGTTCCCTGCTGTTCGATGGCTCGCTGAATCCGATGCTCCCCTGCATTGTAGGCGGCCAACGCCAGCGGCCAGGATTGAAACATCCCGTACAGCTCTTTCAGGTAGGTAGCTGCCCCTCTGGTCGCCTTTTCCGGATCCCGCCGCTCATCAAGCCAATAGTTCACCTTCATCCCGTACCGATTCCCGGTTCCCTTGATAAACTGCCAGATCCCCGAGGCCTTCGCCTTGGAGTAGGCGCGAAAGTTAAAGGTACTTTCGATGTATGCCAGATTGATGAGATCCAGGGGGAGGCCCTGATCCCGGAAGATCCCGCGCATCATCGACAGGTACCGTCCTGAACGCTCAAAGGCCCGGTTCATCACTCCCCACTTTCGAGTTTGATAGTAGAGGATGTATGCCTTGACTTGCTCGTTGAGCGCGATCGGCACGTCAAAGTCGCTCAGGTCCAGTTCAGGCATCGAAACCACCTGGTCCTCTGCGGGCGCCAATCTCGATGCTTCTTCGGGAGCCACAAGGTCAGGGGCGGCTTCCGTATCAGCTTCGTCCTCTTCCTCTTGTTCGCTTGTCAGAGGCCTTGCCTCTTGGCTTGGCAAGGCGCTGGAAAGCGCCGCTTTGAGGTGGGCTGTTTCTTCGATAAGCTGGAGGCGAAGGCTATCCGGGGTCGCCGCCTCTGGGACCTTGGACAAAATACTCATTGAGATCGCCAACTCTTCCTGAGCCTTGGCTCGATCCCCCGTCATCAATGCGTGTATCCCATTGGAAGAATGAATCAGCCCATTTCTCAGGGCTCCAACATCCTCGCCTGGCTGTCGAAGCGCGCGATCAGGGACTGCATGCTGAGGTTGGACGCGCTGAACACCAGGAGGCAAGACGACAGCGGCTGTAAGCTGATTCTCAGAGTAGCTCAGCGGCTGGGGGGCCATATCTGAGCCATTACCACCTGTCTTCGTGCCACGCACAACCAGGCGGATCGGCTCCTCAGAAGGTAAGGCGGGAGTAGGGGCAAGGAGCGATATACTCAACCCAATAGTGCCCGCCACCCCTAGGAACCTTCTGGGGAATCGATGGTCCATCTTGACCTCCTGTTCGGGTTGTGAGCCCAAAGGCGGTTTCAATCAAGGAGCCGTGACGATCCATACATTTGTGAAGAGCCCCTACAGGGCGGGCAATTGGCACCTTTTATACCCTTCTTCGATCCGTTTGTCAAGCGCTTCAAACGTAAGGGACGTTACCGGCTGGAACTTAAGGCGAGGGTCGGGTCGAGGCCAACTCAGTCCGAATGGGGAAGTCGGGCCGCCATGGCTGGCACCCTCTGGCGAGCCTCAGGGCGTTGGCCGTAACGACTTGTCTACCCACGCGAGATAGTCAGGCGACCCGGCAAGAATAGGTAACGCCACTACTTCCGGCACAGTGTAGGAATGCAACCTTTTGACGGCCTCTATAATGGACGCAAGGAGATCGCTTCGGCTCTTTACTACCATAAGGACCTCCTCCTGGCGTTCGATCGCGCCCTGCCACCAGAAGAGGGAGCGCACCCCGGTCGAAATGTTCACGCAGGCTGCCAGCCTTGACTCGACCAGCGCCTTGCCGATCGCCTCAGCCTCTTGCTCAGAACTTGTCGTAATAAGGACGACAATATAAGTTATTGCCTGGTCCATTTCCTCCTCCTCACACAAAGATAGTAGACCAATCATTTCACCTTAAAACTCAATAGGTTATTGGCACATTAACCCACACGGTTGGCTGGGTCAAGGGATTTTCTAACGGGGCCATAAGAGGGAAAAGTTATAAATCTAACAAAATTATTGCAACAATAGTTGACAGCAATGGACTAATGTACTATCTTTTTGCTTAAGAACAGTGAAGAGCAGATTCACTTTCGGTGAACTTAACGAAGACAATTTCTTTTTAGGAGGGTAAGAGGTGCCAAAAGTTCTCGGTATTGACCTTGGAACAACCAACTCAGTGATGGCCATCATGGAGGCTGGAGATCCAGTAGTTGTCCCCAACGCTGAGGGCGGTCGATTGACCCCGTCAGTCGTGGCCTTCTCGAAGGAGGGGGAGCGACTGGTGGGTCAAGTCGCCAAGCGGCAGGCAACCACCAACCCTGAAAACACGATCTTTTCTATCAAACGCTTCATGGGTCGACGTCATGAGGAGGTCAGTCAGGAGATCAAGCTGGTGCCGTACAAGGTAGCTCGAGCCGGCAATGGCGATGCCTCGGTTGAGGTAAGAGGGAAATCTTATTCGCCGCCAGAGATCTCCGCCATGATCCTCCAGAAGATGAAGACGGATGCCGAGGCCTATCTCGGGGAGAAGATCACCCAGGCGGTGATTACCGTTCCCGCCTATTTTAACGACTCGCAGCGTCAGGCCACCAAGGATGCCGGCAAGATTGCCGGCCTCGAGGTACTCCGAATCGTGAACGAGCCGACGGCGGCGTCGCTGGCCTACGGGTTGGACAAGAAGAAGGACGAGAAGATCGCCGTCTACGACCTGGGAGGGGGAACATTCGACGTGTCCATCCTGGAGTTGGGTGAAGGGGTCTTTGAAGTCAAATCCACTAACGGCGATACCCATCTCGGAGGCGACGACTTCGACGAGCGGATCATCTCGTGGCTGGTGGATGAGTTCAAGAAGGATCAGGGGATCGACCTGCGCAAGGACCGGATGGCGCTTCAGCGTCTGAAAGAGGCTGCGGAAAAGGCCAAATGCGAACTCAGCACGGTGCTGGAGACCGAGATCAACCTTCCATTCATCACGGCTGACGCCTCCGGACCGAAGCACCTGAGCATCAAACTCACAAGGGCGAAGCTCGAACAATTGGTCGAGGACCTGATCCAACGGTCCATCGGGCCCTGCCGTCAGGCTTTGAAGGACGCCGGTCTCGATCCAAGCAACATCGATGAGGTCGTGCTGGTGGGCGGGCAGACCAGGATGCCGAAGGTTCAAGCACTCGTGCGGGAGCTCTTTGGAAAGGAGCCGCATAAGGGGGTCAATCCCGATGAGGTGGTCGCGGTCGGCGCAGCCATTCAGGCCGGCGTGTTGGTCGGGGACGTCAAAGACGTCGTTCTCCTGGACGTGACACCTCTGTCGCTGGGGATCGAAACCTTGGGTGGGGTGATGACTCGGCTGATCGAACGGAACACCACCATCCCGACCCGCAAGAGTGAACTCTTCACGACGGCGGCCGATAGTCAGACCAGCGTGGAGATCCATGTCCTCCAGGGAGAGCGACAACTGGCCAGGGACAGCCGGACGCTGGGCCGTTTCCACCTGGTGGGGATCCCACCGGCACCGCGCGGCATTCCGCAGATCGAAGTCGCCTTCGATATCGACGCCAATGGGATTCTCAACGTTGCCGCGAAGGACCTTGCCACCAGCAAGGAGCAGAAGATTACCATCACCGCCAGCTCCGGACTGACCAAAGACGAGATCGAGCGAATGGTCAAAGAGTCCGATCGGTGTGCCGAGGAAGATAAGAAGCGGCGCGAGGAGATCGAGGTCCGAAACCAGCTCGACAGTCTGTGCTATCAGACAGAGAAGATGCTGAATGAGAACCGCGAAAAGCTCCCGATCGCCGAGCTGGGCACACTGGAGACCGCCATCAATGCGGGCAAGGAGGCCCTGAAGGGCGAAGAGGTGGGCAAACAACGCGAGGCACTCGATTCGCTTACCAAGGCCTCCCATCGGCTTGCTGAGCTGCTCTATCAGCAGGCCCAGAGCAAGCAGGCGGCCCCAGGTGAACAGGCTCAGAGTGAGCCGACACAGGGGACACCGGAGGGTGGAGTGGTCGATGCCGAGTTCGAGGACCTCGGCGGTAAAAGCGACAAGAAATAGAATAGAAAGGAGGTGAAGCAGGTGGCGATTGTTCGATGGGATCCATTCCGCGATGTCATGACGCTGCAGGAGCGGATGAACCGCCTGTTTGATCATGCGCTGTCCCGGACCCGCATGGATGACGAAGAGGGACTGACGGCCTCCATGTGGTCTCCTGCCGTGGATATCTTCGAAACGTCCGACAGCATCGTCATGAAGGCGGAGCTGCCTGGGGTGAGCCGGGACAATATCGACATCCAGGTGGAGGACAACACCCTGACACTGAAGGGCGAGCGAAAATTCGAGCGAGAGGTGAAGGAGGAAAATTACCTCCGAATCGAGCGTTCATACGGGGCGTTCCAGCGCGCCTTCAACTTGCCCACCGGTGTTCAACAAGACAAGATCAGGGCGGTGTTCAAGGACGGTGTACTGGAGGTCACCATGCCGAAAGCCGAAGAGGCCAAACCCAAGCAAGTGAAGATCGACGTGAAGTAATAGGGAGTGACAGGTAACTGCAAGGTGGATAGACTGAAGGCTGAAGGCTCTTAGGGGTAGAAACCGACTTCAGCCTTCAGTCTAAACGCCTAACTCGATTTGTGCCTCGCGAGATCATGTATGGCCTTCAGCCTTCAGTCTACACGCCTAAAGTAGTTACGGTACAAGCATGCATAAGCGCGACTACTACGATGTCCTTGGTGTTCGCAGGGGTGCGTCGGACAAGGAGATCAAGCAAGCCTATCGGCGCCTGGCCAGGAAGCACCACCCTGACGTCAACCCCAATAATAAAGCGGCCGAGGCCAAGTTCAAGGAGATCACCGAGGCGCATGAGGTCTTGAGTGACCCGGCCAAGCGCCGGCAGTATGACCAGTTCGGACACCAGCCATTTGGCGTAGGGCATGAGGCAGATCAGCGGCCCGGAGCGGGGCCGGGTGGATTTGACTTTAGCCGATTTGACATCGGGGGTCCGGGCGGAATAGAAGATCTCTTCTCTGACCTCCTAGGCCGACGTGGACAGGAGGCCCAGGCCGGACCATCGAAGGGCGAAGACCTTCATTACGCCGTTGACCTCGAGTTCGAAGATGCGGTTCGAGGGCTTTCCACCGAAATCAGTCTCCAACGACGCGCCCCTTGTCCCTCCTGCTTGGGCACGGGGGCCGGAACGGGGGGTCAGTTGCGCGCCTGTTCAGCTTGTGGAGGCAGTGGACGGGTGCGCGGGAAGCTTGGACTCTTTGGCGGACATCAGGCATGCCCTCGGTGCAAGGGAACCGGGAAGCTACCCTCATCCCTTTGTAACTCCTGTCATGGAGAGGGGGCAGTGGTCAAGACCGAGCGAATCGCTGTGAAGATCCCGCCCGGCGTGGAAAACGGATCGAATGTCAGGGTTCATGGAAAAGGCCATATGGGACAGATGGGTGGCCCATCAGGCGATCTCTATATCGTGACCCGCGTCCGCCCTCATCCCTTCTTCGAGCGGAAGGGGGATAATATCTACTGCGAGGTGCCGATCACTGTGACCGAAGCGGCGCTGGGGGCCAAGATTGAGGTCCCAACTGTAGACGGGAAGGCCTCGATGCGGATTCCCACGGAGACAAGCAGTGGACAGGTCTTTCGTCTTCGTAACATGGGAGTGCCGCACCTGAAAGGACCGGGGCGTGGCGATCAGTTCGTCACCATCAAGATTGTTCTGCCTCGGAATCTCGATACGCGATCGCAAGAGCTGTTCCGAGAGCTGGGACGCCTGCATCCGGAGGATCCGAGGCGGGTACTCTGGAAGTGACGATCTTCTTACGGCGCGGAAGAGTTGAAAGGGGGACGAAGGTGGGGCAGCGACGGCGTCGATACTCGATCAGCGTCGTAGCCGAAATGTTCGATATCCACCCGCAGACCCTTCGGGTCTATGAGCGGGAAGGCCTGCTCCGGCCGGCCCGTACCGAGGGCAATACACGGGTATATTCGCAAGAGGATGTTGAGCGGATTGAGCTGATCCTGCGGTTGACGAAGGAACTCGGTGTGAATCTGGCGGGGGTGGAGGTCGTCCTGAACATGCGGGACCGGATGGAACGGATGCAGCGCCAGATGAATGAACTGCTGCAGGCGATGGCCGACCAATTCGATGCCGAGATGAAACACTGGGAGGGCCGCGAGGAGGAGGGGCTTGTGCCGGTCAGAAGACGCGGGCTGCTCCGCCGGGGCCACCCCTGAGGGTCCACGATTGCTGCGTTGGTGGACCGTCGTGCTTGACAGGGCGGAAGTGCCGCTCTATGCTTAAGATGTGATGTCGGCGCGGATACGAGTGTGTCGCCGCGCTGAATCAAGGAGGGTGAATACACAATGAGTAATACGCTAAAGACCGGGGCCCTGCTCGGGCTGCTGACCGGCCTACTGATCCTGATCGGAGGTTACTTTGGCGGAAGCCAAGGGATGAGCATTGCCTTCGTGATGGCCTTCCTGATGAACTTTGGGGCCTATTGGTTCTCGGACCGGATTGTCCTGGCGATGTACAGTGCCCAGCCTGTCAGCGAGGCTGAAGCGCCGGAACTGCACAGGATCGTTCAGGGGCTGACGATGAGAGCTCACATGCCGATGCCCCGCATCTACATCATTCCCACCGAGGCCCCAAACGCCTTTGCGACCGGGCGCGACCCTGAACATGCGGCAGTAGCCGCCACCGAGGGGATCCTGCGGATTCTCAATGAGGAGGAGCTGGAGGGAGTGCTGTCGCATGAGCTAGCCCACGTGCGCAATCGCGATACGCTGATCAGCACGATCGCGGCGACGCTCGCCGGCGTGATTGTGATGCTGGCCCGGATAGCGATGTGGATGCCGGTCTTTGGCGGCGGTGGCCGCGATGACGAGGATCGCGGAG